>CAYWVP010000068.1:3197-8762 GCA_964461605.1 uncultured Anaerolinea sp. | reverse complement strand
TCTCCGTCCTTGCCTTCCTGTAAAACCTTCCAGATGGCTTCGCAATGATCCTCCACATAAAGCCAGTCGCGGATCTGCATACCGTCGCCGTAGATCGGCAGCGGCTTGCCTTCCAGCGCGTTGAGGATCATCAGCGGGATGAGTTTTTCGGGGAACTGGTAAGGGCCGTAGTTGTTGGAACAATTGGTGAGCGTAACGGGCATTTTATAGGTGTGGTTATACGCCCGCACCAGGTGATCGCTGCTGGCCTTGGAAGCCGCGTAAGGTGAATTGGGAGAATACGGCGTAGTTTCGCAAAACGCCGGTTCACCGGGTTCAAGCGAACCGAAGACCTCATCCGTGGAGATGTGATGGAAGCGAACCTGGCCATCTCCGAGCTTCTTCTCTGTTTGCCAAACGGTCCTGGCAGCTTCGAGCATGGAGAAGGTGCCCAGGATGTTCGTGTTAATGAAAGCGCCCGGTCCGAGGATTGAGCGATCAACATGTGATTCAGCGGCAAAATGCACCACCGCGTCAATGCCGTAGGCACGGATCAGATCGGTTACAGTACCCTGCTCACAAATGTCGGCCTGCACAAACTGGTATTTGGCGTCAGCCGGAAGGTCATTCAGATTCTCCAGGCTGCCGGCGTAAGTGAGCAGATCAAGATTCAGCACAAATACTTCAGGGTGATTGGTGAGGATGTAGCGGACAAAATTCGAACCGATAAAGCCCGCTCCGCCCGTTACCATTATGCGTGAAAAACTCATTCAAAGACCTCCGCCTGTTTAAGATATGCGCCCTGCGCGTCCTTGGGGGAGATGATCAGCTTTTCTCCGCTCTGCGCAGGCCAGGTAATATTTATGTCAGGATCGTTCCACACGATCGAACGTTCATCTGCCGGGGAGTAATAATCAGTTGCTTTGTAGACTACTTCCGCCCACTCGGAGAGCGTGTAGAAACCGTGCCCGAATCCGGGCGGCACCCATAGCTGGCGTTTATTCTCGGCTGAAAGATTATAACCGACCCATTTGCCGAAGGTTGGGGAAGAACGGCGCAGGTCTACCGCAACATCAAAAACCTCGCCCAGCACTGCCCTCACCACCTTGCCCTGGGTGTGATCGACCTGGTAATGCAAACCGCGCAGGGTGCCCTGGAGTGAACGGGAATGATTGTCCTGGACAAAATCATAATCGATCCCGCCCTCTGCAAACTTTTCGCGCTGGTAGGTCTCCATGAAGAAACCGCGTGAATCGCCAAAGACTCGCGGCTCGATCAGGATCACTTCCGGGATGGCGGTTGGCGTGAATTTCATAACGACTCCGTAATGATTATTTATTGAGCATGGACACGTACTGCTGGCTGATCTCTTTACCTGAACCAGCAGAGATGATCTTTCCATGGTCCAACAGCACAGCCTTTGTACACAACTCTTCGATCAACGCGGGTGAGTGTGTCACCAGCAGTACAGTCGATTTGCCCTGAATGAGAGAAAGCATGCGGTTGCTGCACTTCTTTTGAAAGGCAGCATCCCCTACAGACAGCACTTCATCCAGGATCAGAATATCCGGTTCCCAGGCGGTTGCCACCGAAAACCCGAGGCGGGCAACCATCCCCGATGAATAGGTACGGATAGGCGCGTTGATGAAATCGCCGATCTCACTGAAGTCCAGAATATTCTGGATCTTGGACTGGATCTCGTGCCGGGTGTGTCCCAGCAGCGTGCCATTCAAAAATATATTTTCCATCCCGGTAAGTTCCGGGTGAAAACCTGCACCGAGCTCCAGCAGCGGGGAGACGATCCCCTTGATCCAGACCCGTCCGCTGGTGGGGTAAAGGACGCGCGAGACAACCTTGAGTAAGGTTGACTTTCCAGCGCCATTGCGCCCGATGATGCCAAAGATCTCGCCCTGCTCGACGGAAAGGTTGATGTCGCGCAGAGCGTAGAAATGCTGATGTTTTACCTTGCCGCGAATCTTTTTGATCAGGTATTCCTTGATCGTGCGGATGCGCTCCGTCGGGATGCGGTACGCCACATTAACATCCTTCAGGTAGACGGCAGTGTTGCTGGTGATATCGTGAGGATTCTGATCAGGCATAGTAACCAAATAACTTCGCTTTGTTTGTGAATACGCGCCAGCCGACCACCAGGGTGATCGCAGCAATTAGAAAAGCAATCAACCATTCCAGTCCGCCGGGAACAACTCCTTCGTAAAGAACCAGACGGAACACTTTCAGGATGTGGTACATCGGGTTTAACTTGAGGACCCAACCATTTAAGACATCCATCAAAAGTTCTTCGGGGTAGATGATCGGCGTCAGGTACATCCAGGCAGAAATGAAGACTGGAAAGAACTCCGCCACGTCCGGAAAGAATACCGCCGCGGTGGATAAGAGCAGGCTTAACCCGAGGGTGAACATCGC
This sequence comes from uncultured Anaerolinea sp., assembly GCA_964461605.1. Lineage (GTDB taxonomy): Bacteria > Chloroflexota > Anaerolineae > Anaerolineales > Anaerolineaceae > UBA6107. The sequence continues at coordinate 6,359 of CAYWVP010000068.1, read as the reverse complement.
CAGTATTAGAATCGCCACCGGCAGGAGAAGTGCAGAGGCGTGCAACGGCACCTTTGTCACCAGGTAGATGAGCAACATCGGCACAAGTGCGAAGACGATGTTGATAATTCCGCCCCCGGCGACTGAAATGATGAACGCGGTGCGCGGCATGTAAATTTTGTGATACAGGCCGCTCCCCCACAGGGTGGTATTCAACGAAAACTGGGTGGTTTGCGAGAAGAAATTCCAGGCGACCAGACCGGTGATGATGTAAGCCGGGTACACCCCGCGCATATCAAACAATCGGGAAAAAACGATGGTGAGGATGATCATGGTGCCCAGGGGATTGAGCATCGTCCACAGCACACCCAGGACGGAACGCTTGTAGCGCGCGACGATATCCCGCCGGATAAGTTGTACGATCAGGTCCTTGTAGTGCACGATCGACCTGATCTCTTCAAGGGCAACTGATCGAACGCGATCACTGTCGTAAATGTTAGTTTCTTCGATGGCCATTTATGAACCGGATTCTGATGTACACATGTTGAAATGAATTCTCAGGATGAACCTTACTCTCGTAATTGTTTTATCGTCATGCAAAACTATCCGATTTGCAGTTCCAGTGGAGGCAATATCAGATAGCCCACTCATTATAATATAGAAAATTATCAGCTGAGAACGTGCAGCGTTGGCTGCACCCGGTCACCGGTGAGGCGCTGCTGCCTTATTTTCCGGAACTTAACCTTGCCAGGTCGGCGTCTACCATCAAGGCGACCAGTTCAGCAAATTCGACCCCGGGCTGCCAATTCAGTTCGGCGCGGGCACGGCTCGCGTCCCCGATCAAAGGCACGGCTTCATCTTGCCGGTAGAATTTTTCGTCAAAGATCACATGCTCGCGGTAATCCAATCCAAGCCGGGCAAAGGCCAGCTCACAAAATTCACGGATGGTATGCCCCACACCAGTCGCCAGGACGAAATCGCCTGGCTCGGGCTGCTGTAACATTTGCCACATGGCTTTAACATAATCCGGGGCGTAACCCCAATCACGCACCGCTTCCAGGTTGCCCAGCACCAGTTTATCGAGCAGGCCTAGTTTGATCTGTGCCACGCCGTGAGCGATCTTGCGCGTGACGTATTCATAACCGCGCCGGGGTGACTCATGATTAAATGCGATCCCGGTGCAGGCGTACATTCCGTAGTTTTCGCGGTAATTGGAGGTGAGAAAGTAACCGGTGACCTTGGTGATCCCATATGCAGAACGCGGGTTGAACGGGGTATCTTCGTTTTGGGGTGAGGTCCTAGCCCTGCCAAATAATTCCGAAGATCCGGCAAAATAAAAATGGCACTGCGGTGCGGCGTTCTTCAACGCGGAAAGCACATTGTGGGTGCCGCCAATGTTGGTATTGAAGACCGAGAATTCCTCATCAAAGGAATAGGAAACAAACGAGGAAGCCGCCAGGTGATAACACTCATCCGGGGCAACCTTCTCAATAATGCTGTGCAGCGACGGGTAGGATTCGATCGAACCGACGTGCAGCACGATTTCCTGCGCAACCCCTGAAAGGCGTGCCATCGCCCGCTCAGGGTCTTCTATCTCGCTGCGTAAAACAATACCGTGAACCTGGTAACCCTTGCTGAGGAGCAGCTCAGCAAGGTATGAGCCATCCTGCCCGGTGATGCCTGTGATTAGCGCTTTTTTCAATGATCCTCGCCGTTAACCTTTAATAAACAGGAAATCCTTCCTGTCTCCTTATTTTACCTATGTTTTGTAGAGGAGTGACCGCAATGTCTAGATATGGCGGATCGGTTTCGGCTCATTGACCACCGGGTCCTGTTCCAGTGCTCGAAGAATGAGGTAACAGGCGATGGTGAATCCGCCATTAGCCAGCTCCATCACCCGCACCGTGGAGTTGTTCAGGTGCCAGACCAGGTCATGCGGGGTGATCAGGTATATCAAGCCCATGCCGAGCACATAGAGGCTGGTCGCGATGATGGCCGGTAGACTTTCCCTGACGAAGGGACGCCTGAAGAGTAAAATGCTGACCAACAACAACACCAGCAGCATCAGGGAGGCATTGATGTATTTAAATATCTTCGTAATGATCAGCGTTAGTGACCCGTCAGTGAGCCTCTCCGCCAGGCGTTGGAAAGATGCCTGCGAGCCCAGGCCAAGATCACTGGATAGACCCCATTGCCGCTCGTAAATATTCCAAATCACAAAGGGAATCAGAGCAACGATCACGATGATCACGTAACGCCATTGAATTACCAGCCCGGGTTTGATTTTAAGTTTTATAGGCCATTTGGTTATGATGGCATACACTGCGAAGGCGAACAACAGCACCAGCAAGGCAAGGTTGCCTTCGTTCTTGATGTAAAGAAGGAAAAGCGCACAAGCCAAGCTGGATACCAGGTCGATCTTTCTTCCTTCACGCATGTAGCGGTCAAACAGCAGCAGCGCGATGCAGAAGTAGAAAGCCAGCAACCCATCCATGTACCCGTTCCATAACCATGGGAAAAGGCTGAAAGGCAGCAGGAATACCAGGAAAGCGTAACTGAAAGTCTTGCGGGCAAACGCGACCAGCCAGACCACTGGCGGAATGAAAACCAGGAAAAGTGACAGCTTCGGCAGATACTCGTTCCAGAACCCCATAATGTACATGATCTGCGCAGCCAGTGACGGGATCATTTTCGGGTAATCCAACTGAGAGAATACCACGGTCGGATCCTGCCAGCCGGCTTCAAGACCTATCGAACCGGCGAAATAGATCATCTTGGCATGGAAGAACCAGATCGAGCGGGCATCCCAATCGTAAAGAGCGTTGGACAGGATCGGCCCTGACAGCAGTAGAACAAAGAATCCCACCCCGACCCACTTGTTAATGGAGTCAGGGTTCTTTACCTTTTGAATGTGATTGCGGATGAAATACACAATAAACAGGAACAACCCGATCAGAGCGATAACACCACTGATGATCAGGCTGAGCTTTAACTTTTGCAGGACGAGCAGGATACCGAAGTTGAGGATAAAGCCACCCAGCAAAATGAGCGGGAATTCCTCGATCAACAGGGAATCCATTTTCCTGCGCAGAAGACTGCCGTGCAGCAACGGACCTACGATCAGCCAGCCCAGGCCAAGCAGATAGAGGACCGCGCCGGCGGTTAAGAGACCAAACCTGAGCA
>CAYWVP010000068.1:0-3097 GCA_964461605.1 uncultured Anaerolinea sp. | reverse complement strand
AAAAAGCGATGATCAGAAGCGCGTAGATGCGGTGACCGTGGGTGAAATTGATGGCTGCCCAGCCGATGAGCAACAGGAAGACAATGACCAGCCAAACGCGGTATGGGGTGAAGAATTCCCTGATTTTTGATGACCGTCCCTGTTTCAAAGTCATATTCCTACTCTGTTACAGATGGTTGAAAAAATACTTGACCCACAACCGATTTGATGAAGGCGGTATTTGCAGGTCAACTCAGGCATATTATACAACTTTATGAAACCCGGTAACACCCCCGGTTGCTGACCCCAAGCGGCTGTTGCGGTATAATCCAAGAGGCAATCATTCAGGATTGCATTATTAATTTCAATTAATGCACCAAAGGCAACCACATTGGACAACAATCGAACACGCATAGGAATTATCGGAAGCGGTTTTATCGCGAGCGGGCTCAGGATGGCAATCGACAACCAGCCGGACATGCAGGTTTCCCGCATGCTCACGCGGCGCAACCTGGCCGACCTGCCAATGGGCGAACTATACACCAACTCGGTCGATGACCTGATCGAGCACAGCCAACTGGTGGTAGAAGCTGCGGGTGATCCGATCTACGGCACTGACGTCGTCGCCCGCATCCTGGAAGCCGGGCTGCCGGTGGTCACCATGGATGCTGAATTGCAGATCACCACGGGTACCTACCTAAGCACGCTGGGTTACCTGACCGAAGCCGAGGGAGACCAGCCCGGAGCGCTGGCCGCGCTGCACCGTGAAGCGCTGGCAATGGGGTTCAAACCCCTGGTGTATGGGAACCTGAAGGGTTTTCTGAACCTCAATCCGACTCCGCATGATATGGAATATTGGGCGAAATTCCAGGGGATCAGCCTTGACCAGGTGACCGCATTCACCGACGGCACCAAGCTGCAGGTGGAACAGGTGCTGGTGGCCAACGGACTGGGAGCAACGATCGCGCAACAGGGACTGCTCGGGTACACTTCCGCTGAAGTAGAGGAAGGAGCCAACCGCCTGGCAGCTGCTGCCGATGCGATCGGCAAGCCGATCAGTGACTACCTGCTTTCTGATCTAAAAGCGCCGCGTAAACTGCCGGCTGGTGTGTTCATCACCGCACTGCACGATGAACACCAGGCATCCGCACTCAAGTACCTGAAGATGGGACAGGGACCGTATTACACCCTGCTGCGCAATTACCATCTCTGCCACCTCGAGATCCCCAAAACCATCCGCGAAGCGCTGATCGGAGCACCTGTACTGCTGGATAACAGCACCAAACCAACTACCAGCGTGGCGGCGATCAGCAAGACCGAACTGAAGGCGGGCACCCGCATCGATCACGCGCTGGGCAGTTTTGAAGTGCGTGGTGAAGCCATCCTGATCAAATCCATGCCTGAACATCTACCGATCGGGCTGATGCGCAACGCCGTCCTCAAGCACACGGTTGAGGCGGGGCAGATGCTCACCCTCGCTGATGTGGAAATCCCCGAAAACTTAGCCTATAAAGCCTGGCAGTACATACTCAAACAAGCCTTATAAATGTCAGATAAAACTCACGGATTCCTCGCTGATACCTGGTGGTACGCCATGACCGCCAGGTTGTCGGATGAGAACTTCCGGAAACTGGTTGACCTGCGCGTCAGCCAGGGATTTTCTGCCGCCCAGTTCGTAGTGGGCATTCCCCCTGAAACCACTCCTGAGAACCCCAACGCTGCCAGTGTGGTTGGCCCCGCCTGGACGCGGGACGGCGTATTCAACCGGGATTACCTGCAGCACGCCAGGCAGCGCATCGTCGCCATCAACAAGGCAGGGTTGACCGGCATTGTATACGGAGCTTGGGGGCCGCAGATCAACTGGCTGGGCAGAGACCGCATGATCGAGTGGTGGAAGGAAGTGCTCAGCATCAGCGCTGACCTGGATGTGATCTACTGCCTCACGGGCGAGAGCAACCTGCACCCGGGACCAGCGGATCTTGTCACAGCTGGCAAGAGGTACCGTTTGGTTCAGATGATCGAGAGAACTACCGGAAGATCAAATTTCGCCCGTAAAGTGATGCGACGGATTTTTCGCCACCCTTCGCTGACGCAGGCTCGTAAGCGTGCCTGGAGTCAAGTGCTGGAGACCATTGCCCCGCTCACCGACAAACCGATCATCATCCACCCGAATCCCAACGAAACCGGCTTCGACTGCGTGGAAAACCCGCACCTGCTGGCCGCCAACACCGCCCAGACCGGTCACACGCAGGATGCGCGCCCACGCCTGCACCAACTGCCGATGGCGCACACCTCAGAGCACGACAGCGCCGGCCGGGGTTACATCAACCTTGAACCCTGGTACGAGGGCATTCGGGACAGTTTTTACGCAGCCGACCAGCTGTATGCCTATTGGGTCAGCATGCTGGCAGGCGCGATCAGTCACTGCTATGGCGCGCACGGTATCTGGAACGTGGGCGACGGACAGTTCCTGGGTCACTGGGGCGAACAAACCTTCGCACAGGCACTCGCGCTGGATACTCCGCGTCTGATCGGGCTTTCGCACCAATTACTAAGACCCTGCATTCACCTCAAGGCTGAGGTGGAGTTGCAGGAAAGTGCTGGAAAGGTCTTGAGCCTGTGTAGAAGGACACAGAATGCTTCCTTCACATTCATTCCAGAGATCGGAAACGTGAACTCAATACCGCAGGGAAAGATCTGGTTGCCGCTGGAAGGACGTTTCACAAACCAACTGCCAGCGCAAGGCCAGGTTGTGATCATCAGCGGGGAATGCTGATCATCACTGTTGAAGATTATGGTTGCAGGGAATTGCTGGAATTGAACCACCAGTATCGTTTCAGTTGATCATCCCGGAAGAGATAGACAGTCAATAAACGGTCATCCGCAGCGTACTCGAGCAGCACCGGGTCGCCGCTTTCCAGGCGGGTGTTCATCAGCATGTCTGCTCCCGGCTCAGGCAGCAGATCAATGATGACCTCGCTGGTTTTGTACCCACGATAGAGATCGAAGATCAACTTCCCTTCTCCGGTTGTGTAAACGGGGTACAGGGCAATGCCGGTGAAGTACTTGCTGTCAGCCTGGCGCTGCGGTCCCAGGGAATCAAACAGCATTTTGGCGC
>CAYWVP010000067.1:0-9061 GCA_964461605.1 uncultured Anaerolinea sp. | reverse complement strand
GTAGTATAAATCATGTTCGCGCTGTTATTAGTAATTCGCTATGTTAAAATAAAAGTAAGCAAAAATCCAGGAAGGTGATGATACTCATGAAAACGCAAATTCAAACTGTCAAAGGTACCAGGGAATTCTATCCGGAAGATATGACTGTGCGCAAATGGCTTTACAGTTTGATCGAAGATGTATCCACATCATTTGGTTTCCAGGAATACGACGGTCCATTTATTGAAAAGATCGATTTATACGCGGCAAAATCCGGTGAAGAGCTCGTAAAAGAGCAGGCTTTTGTCTTTGCCGATCGGGGAGGTGATCTGGTAACGCTGCGGCCTGAGTTGACGCCTTCTCTCGCGCGCATGGTTGCCGCAAGGCAGAACGAGTTGAATTATCCATTGCGCTGGTGGTCATTTGGTAACTTTTGGCGTTATGAAAAACCACAAAAGGGCAGAACACGGGAGTTCTTCCAATGGAACATCGACCTGGTCGGTGTAAATACACCTGAAGCTGACGCAGAGATGGTTGCCATATGCGCCACATTTCTAAAAAAGGCGGGTGTAACCCCGGAACAGATCTCGATTAAAGTCAATCACCGCCGCTTGATGGAAGAGAAAATTGCGGATTTGGGTATAACGGCGACGTTAAAACCTGAAGTTTTCAAATTGATCGACCGCATAGATAAGATGTCAGGAGAAAGTTGGGCACAGACGGCAGGCGAGATCGGCTTATCACCAGAACAGGTCAAGAAACTATTAATTCTTATCAAGGATCAAGAACTATGGAAGGCATCACCTGAATTGACGAGAGTATTTTCCGCCCTCGAAACTCTTGGGGTAGCGGATTACGTGAAATATGATCCACGAATTATCCGTGGACTGGATTACTATACTGGAACGGTTTTTGAAGCCTGGGATATGGGCGGTGATGGCAGGGCAGTATTGGGAGGTGGACATTACGACAACCTGGTAGGGGATGTCGGTGGAAAGCCGCTGGCAGGCGTTGGTTTCGCCATGGGTGATGTGATGATCACACTGCTCTTGAAGAAGTATGGTTTAGTACCCGAATTATCACAATTCGAGGATTCCGTATTGGTCACAGTTTTTGACGAATCAAGCCTGGCGGCATCTTTGTCATTATCCGCAAGTTTACGATCCAAACAGCTAAAAGTAATTTTCTACCCTGAAGAAGGAAAATTACAAAAACAGTTCAAGTACGCTGATCGAATGGGGATCAGGATTGTAGCGGTGATAGGACCGGATGAGATAGAAGCTGGAAATGTGACGATTAAAGACTTAAAAGAACACACCCAGGTATCCGTCCCGACGGAAATGGCAGGACTGGTTATTCGCGGGATGCTTGCACCTCAATAGAGGGTATGATAAAATCTCTGCGTTCGTGGTGGCTGTAGCTCAATGGCAGAGCATCGCACTGTGGATGCGAGGGTTGTGGGTTCAACCCCCATCAGCCACCCTGGAATCGAGACTCCAAAAAGGAGTCTCGTTTTTTATTACTAATTGTGAAAAGGTGCATTACCCGGTTTTACTGCCGGAGGATTCAACCAATAAAGAAATCCTCGACCATTACGTTTTCGCACAGTGGGTTTATCAAAAATCACCAGGATGAGGTTTAAACCAATCAATCCAGCACCAATCCATTGCACTATGGAAAGGCGTTCGGCGAGCCAGATTTGTGAGACTACAACCGTAACCAGCAATTCACCCAGACCCAGCAGGGCAGTCTGGATTCCACCTAAATGTTTTACACCAAGGAACAATGTGAGTCGTGAGATGAAGGTAATTAATGACAAAAGGATCAAAGGGGTCCACGAAACATTATTTCCGGGCAAAGTCGGGTGAAAAATCAGGAATGCAATGATGACGGTGACGCTCATCGAAGCCAGTGTATAGAATGTAACGGTTGGCGAGGGTACATCGTACAAGATTCTTTGATTGACCAGGAGATGGAGTGCATACAAAACGGCTGCGATCAGCATGAACGCTGCACCAATCAAATCAATACTATGGGTAGCAGTCTGTAAAAGCAGAAAAGTCCCAGGCAAAACAAATAATAAACGCAACAGTGTGATACGGTTGACAGATTGACGGTCCAAAATCAACCAGAACACCATAAAAAGCGGGTAAAAAGAATACAGCAACTGCCCTATACCTGCGTCTATCCGCGCCAGGGCTGAGTAATAGAAGATTGAGCCCAGACCGTTGATCAGACCGGCAGCCAGGCATCCCGTCAAACCCAGTGGATAGATGTAGAAATATTGGCGCTTGAAAACCGCAAGAAAAACCAATAATAACAGACAGGCGATCGTGGTGCGGATAGCCACAACTGCCAGGGGTGTAAAACCAAGCAGGATGGATTGTTTGCCAAAGATCGGTGTAAGACCCAGGAATACAGCGGACGCCGAAGCAGCCAGTATTCCTTTCTCACGAAGGTTTAGCGTCTTCATTTGATCACAGACTGTACTTCTTCCAGCAATTCATCGCTGACAAAGTCCCCCTTGAGCATCAAGGCTTGGATTCTGCCCTTTAATCGGGATTTTTCAGTAGAAGTTAATTCTTTGGCAGTGATTACGATGATAGGAATATCACGGGTCTCTTTTTGGGCATTGAGAATGTCAATGACTGAAAAACCATCCACTTCTGGCATCATCAGGTCCAGAATGACGAGGTCAGGTAATTCACGTGTGATCATGTCCACGGCTGTTTTACCATCTTCAGCTTCATAGAGTGAGTATTTTCCCTGCGAGAGAAGTATGCGTTTTATTAATCTACGCACATTAGGTTCATCATCAACCAGAACGATGCGAGGGAAGCGTTCTATACTGACGTTATTCAACGCAGCCAGGAGACCTTCCTCCTGGTCACGATACACTCCTCCGATCGTTGTGTCGATTTCGCGACTGCTGGTTTCACCCAGGATGTGACTTTCGATAGGCACGGTGTGACCGGTGCAATTCACCACAACCACTTCGTCAGAACGAACATTCCCCGCACGGATCTGTTTGATCAAGCCGGCGATGGCCACAGCTGCGGCTGGTTCCACGGAGATGCCTTCCATCTTTGCCAGCAGATGCATGGCTCGAAAAGCCTCCTCGTCAGTCACACTGCAAATAGCCCCGCCACTATTCGCTTTCATGCGGGATTGTAATTCACTGTAAGTTCTGCCAGGGTCGCCGGTTGCCAGGGTTGCGATCATGGTTTGAGGGGAAGTGACAGGCTCGGCAACCTCATCACCCGCCTCCCAGGCATGTACCATCGGGGCGCAGCCTGCTACCTGGACGATGCCCATCCTGGGAACACGGGTTACAAGCGACATCTTTTGAAGTTCAATAAACCCCTTGATCACACCGAGTGGACCCATACCCCCGCTAACAGATTGGAAGTACCAGTCAGGAGATTTCCATCCGGAAGCTTGGTTTGTTTCCGATCCGAGCGCATAGGAAGGCAAGTGGGCAAGCTGTTCGCAGATCTCGAACGCCAGCGTTTTCATTGCTTCAATGCATGCGATGCTACGGGACCCCAGATCAAGGAATATTTTTCGTTGTTGCGCGAACTCTTCGGCCAGGCGCTTTGTTGTATCGTAAGTTCCGGTCACCTTGATCACGCGGGTTCCATATATAGCTACTTCGCGCATTTTTTCTGATGGTACCAGGCTGGTGAGGAATGCCCATAAACGAATTCCCGCACGGGCGGCATAAGCGGAATACGAAATTGCCACATTGCCGGTCGAAGCGCAAACCAATTCGTTAATGCCGGCGTCCTTAAACATGGCAATGGCCACTGCTGCCTGCCGGTCTTTGAAGGAAGCGGTCGGGTTTTGTCTTTCGTCCTTTATATAGATGTTGGGATTCCCCAACATTGAACCGAGGTTGCGGGCATGTAGAAGAGGAGTGCCCCCTTCGCCCAGTTGTAATGACAAGTCCGGCTTTCCAATGGGAAGCAGTTCTGCGTAGCGCCACAAATTAAAAGGTCGGGGTGCGATTCGCTCGGAAATAATTCCGGCTATCTTCGTGTAATCATATACAGCCTCCCGCCAGTAAGAACCACAATTCTGACAGGCGGGGAGTCTCTGGTCAAATTCAGACTGGTAACCGCAATCCAGGCAGCGGGCTAAAAAGTGAGCGGACATTTATGACGCGTTATCAACTGGTTTGATACGGGTTAATGTCTCGTGCAAGTTCATTAGCAGATCCTCTTTGTTGATCGTCCACTTGGAGTAAATTTGCTCACCATATGAGCCTAAGGATTGAATTTGATCATCATCCAATTCAGATCCGCTGATAATGATCACCGGTACCTGTTTCAGTCTGGGTTCTTCCTTGAACTTTTTGAGCAATTCGAAACCATTGATGTCTTCGAGGAAGAGATCCATAATGATCACGTCAGGGGTAAATTCAACCAATAGTTTCAACGCCGAAATACCGGAATCAGCGAGAACCGGCAGGAATTGACCTTCATCCTCGATCATTTTTTGCAGGAAGTGTAAATATTGGGAATCGTCATCGATGATAAGCACATCATGGATATCTGCTTCGCGGTTTAGCCTCTTAATGGCGTTTGCAAGATCATCGTGAAGGAATGGCTTAACCAGGTATTCAGAAGCACCGAGACTGAAACCTTTTTCTTCCTCCTCCAGTATCGAGCAGATCATAACTGGTATGTTGCGTGTTTCTTCATCTCTTTTCAGATCGTTGAGGACTTGCCAGCCATCTTTGCCCGGCATCATAATGTCAAGGGTGATGGCTAATGGTTTTAGCTCGCGCGCCCTTTGTACCGCCTGTTCAGGATCAGTTTGGGCGACAACTTTGTAGCCGTACGGCTCAAGAAACCGCTCGTACAGTGTTATCACCTGAGGATCATCATCGATGGAAAGGATCACGTTGCCAATCGCATTGTCAGATGGCATTTCCACTTGTTCAGGCTCCGCCGTAACAGGTAGAGTGAAGAAGAATGTGCTGCCCTCATCGACATCGCTTTTGAGCAACCCGATCCTGCCTCCGTGCAGCTCCACGAGGGAACGGCAAATTGAAAGTCCAAGTCCGGTACCGCCGGTCCGCCTTGTGGGTGAATCATCAACCTGTGAGAAACGTTGGAATAATTTTCCCTGATCCTCAGGGGCGATACCGATTCCGGTATCCGCTACCGTGAACATGATCTCTTTTTTGTTCTTCTCGTCTTCGCTCAAAGAAGCCTCAAGAGTGATGGTTCCCTTCTCGGTAAACTTAACAGCATTTCCAATCAGGTTGGTGATGACCTGGGATATCCGAATCTCATCTCCCATGATCAAGGGCAGATCAGCTTCGACATTTGTGATCAATTGGATTGGTTTATCCTTGATCAAGCCGGTCGCTGTTTTGGCAGCATTGTTTACGACATCGAAAATGTTGACTTCCTCCAACTGAAGGTCCATCTTTCCTGCTTCGATCTTTGAGAGATCAAGGATCTCATTGATCATGGTTAACAGGTGCATACCGGAGTTGTAGATGGCAGTAATGTCCTGTTCCTGTGTATCATTGATGGGTCCATCAATACCTTTAAGGATCACGCGAGAGAAACCGATCACCGAGTTAAGTGGTGTGCGCAGTTCGTGCGACATGTTAGCCAGGAACTGGCTCTTAACCCGATCGAGCTCTTTCATCTCTTCCACGGTCTGTTGGGAAATTTCGTATGCATTCGCGTTTTCGATCGCCACTGAGATCTGGTCAGCAAGTGTGGTGAACAGGGCGACATCATCTTCACCGAAAGCATCCGATTCTTTTGATTGCACATCAAGTGCACCAATAATGGAGCCACCCAATTTCAAAGGCAACGCCATTTCTGATCGGGTTTCAGGCAGATCAGGATTGTTGAAATACACTGCGTCTTCACCTACATCAGTGGCGATGCGGGGTTCACCGGAACCGGTAACGTAACCCACGATACCGATCTGACCAACCTTTAATTTATGTTGGCGATCAAGCATTCGTTTGCCGCCTGGTGAGTTTGCTGCGCGCAATACTGCGTATTCACCATCTTCATCAAGAAGGAAGATGCCTGCATGGTAAAAACCGAACCGTTCGCTAACAAGCCTGGTAACCTGGTTGAGCAGGGAATCTACTTCGCGGGTGGATACAATGCTACGCGCTACATCCGCAACCGTCTGCAATTGACGGGACCGGAATTGGAGCGCTTCGTTCTGGGAGGCCAATTGGCGTGTACGTTCGCGCACCCTGTTCTCCAGCGTATCCACCAGATCTTTCAACTGCCTGGTCATAGAGTTGAACGCTGTACCAAGAGTTCCAATTTCGTCGTTGGAAGTCACTTTTGCCTGGACGCCGAGGTCACCATCTGCAATTTTTTCAGCCGAACGGGTGATCTCAATAATTGGTTTTGAAAACTGATTTGCCGCGAGAATGACAAAAATACTGACAATTCCTGCCATTAATAGCGAGATCGCCGTGGAAAGCTGGTTCTGTTCAGAAAGTGATGCCGTCAAACCGGATTGGTCCTGCAGGTAAGCAACACTCCAGGGTTGTGAACTGGTCGTTAATAATGCCCCGGAATGCGGGATCATTTTTTGTTGAACTTGAAGATTGGCCGTGTAATAGGCGACCTCTGCCGGTGAACTCAGTGCTGAAGCCAGTTCGTTCAACGGTGACGATATTTCTTCATAAGAGATCGTCGAAGGAAGGCGTTTGGTGCTTACAAGTGTGTCGTATGTTTCACGGGGAATATCAGAGATCACGTGGTAGATCAGATTCGGAGAAAAACCATCGGCCAGGCGGAGTCCATTTTCATCCAGAAGAATCGGGTACGACCGATTCCCGCTTAAACTGACATTATCATCCAGTAAGGATTGCAGGATCCTCGCATCATACCTGGACCGCAGGTAACCGATCACTTGTGCGGACACACTCTTAATTGGAGTAATAAAGTAAATGAAACCTTTTGTTGAATCTGGCAGGAATTCAACCGAACTCACATAACTCGCACCGGTTAATGAAGTAGACTGGAAGTAGCTTGTTTCTGCTTCCGAATCACCGATGTTGTTGCGATCCGTGTCATAAAGGTTCGTTCCGATCAGATCCAGAATCGCATAAGACGGCTGGTATATCTGTTCCTTGGTTTGTAAAGATAACAGGGTTGACCGCATAGCTGACTCTTCCACGCTATTTGCCCGTTCAGAAGGTGCAATGGATAAATAGCTGCGAATGGAACCAAGCGTTGACTCAATTTCCAATGCGTCCAGGTTAGATTGGAAAAAGTTGTCTACTGCAAGGCGGGTTTGATCAGCAGCGACGCGAAGCGCTTCATTTGATTGTGACTGAATAGAAGTTTGGAGAAAACGGTTGCTAATAAAGGAAAGCACGATCAACGGAATCAGGGTTAATGCCAACGAAATGAGTAAAAGCTTTGTTCGAATGGAAGCGACGATGCGGCGCTCTCCAAACATTTCGCTCACTTTGATCAACAATAAAACTGCGATGATAACGATTGTGCTGGAGATTGCCTGGTTGTTTACTTGTGGTAGGAGAGCAAGGATCGTCAATTCAAGAGATGCGATCGCACCAAGGATACCTACTGTAACGATCCAGTCGCTAACGGCGCTACGTGGAATTATCGAGGTGAAAATGAAGGCGAGCATTACAGAGACGATCGCATAGGGAATACCCAGGTAAGAAGGCAAAATGCTGGCGAGTAGAATAACCAGCAACTGGTAAGACAAAGATAGTAAGAAAACAATAAATGCAGCTGGTTTTTTAGGCGGCTTAGGTAAAGCTGCAATTGAAAAAATGAGCGTGATGAGTGAGCTGCCGGCAAGCAAATAGTACCCGAGCTCGCTGGTTAAATAGGATAGTATGATGAACAATACGGAAGATAAAACGCTAATGACGATGAATGTCTTCGTAATACTTTTATAATTAAAACCAGGTGTAAATTCAGTGTTATCAGCATTCATCTGGTTAGTAGTCTCAATTTGCTGTCCCATTTTTCCTCCACGGCTGGAAAAAACAATAAATATCTAACATTTTCTTGCAAGAAATAGACGAACTATTCATATTCCCAAACGGATTCCCCCGCCAGGATCCTATTGACCTGGTTAGGGAAGCGGTCAGGGTTCAAAGGTTTTCCGATGAATCCATTGAATCCCGCCAGCTTCGCAGCCCGCATTTGGTCCAATCCGGTAACAGCTGTAACTGCAACGATGGGGATGTTCTGAAATTTTGCGTTACTGCGCAATTTTCGAAAAGCGCCATAGCCATCTTCGTACGGTAACCTGATGTCCATCAGTACCAGGTCAAGATCCTCAAGAGTTTCGGCAAACTCCACTACCTCAAAACCAGACGTTTTCCATTCACACTGGATTCCAGCGTTGTCCAGCATACGGGCAATTAACATGAAATTACCAACATTATCTTCCACGACAAGAATTGTGATCGGTTTTCCATTCAATACTTGATTTGAGGGCGGATTGGTTTCTGTCATTAGGTGATCAGTGCCTGCCATTGTGATTGAGATGATGAGCGATCACATCCAGAAAACTATCGATGTCGATTGGTTTTTCTATGTAACCGTCGCAGCCAGCAAGTAGAGATTTTTCACGATCACCGCGCATAGCATTTGCCGTGATTGCCACAATTGGAATTTTCTTCATTGTGGGAATCGTCTTAAGTTTAGACGTAAGCGTATAACCATCCACCAACGGAATATTGATGTCCATCAGGATTAAATCGGGGGCGTACTTACAAAGGGCGGCGATCGCCTGGCGAGCATTTTCAGCTTCTATAACATTGTATGAAGCTGCATGCAGTAATCTGCGGACAAGAATTCGATTATCAAAATTGTCTTCGATGTGAAGTATGAGTTTAGCGGGCGGCATTTTTGCACCTTTGTTGATTAATTATTCTAGCATAGATGTTTATTTGTAAACTTACAATAATGCCATATCTAACAATTATATGACAAAAAAATAAGTAATAAATTGTGGAAAGAGTCTGAAATTTGGTTGGAAGTTAAATAATAAGAGCGGGTGATGGGATTCGAACCCACGAATATCACCTTGGGAAGGTGATGCC
>CAYWVP010000066.1:0-9076 GCA_964461605.1 uncultured Anaerolinea sp. | reverse complement strand
ATATCTTCCAGCCAGCCGCCGGTCATGATGGGAATTTTCTTGGCGCGCTGGGCAGCCAGGTAGGAAGGCCAGGGCAGACCGAGGATCTCAACGCTGAATTTTTCATTGACTTCAGCGAGATTCGCCTGCAGGACCTCAGCCATGATCTGGCGGGTGGTATTGCCGGTGTTGTAGAGCATCTGAACGCGGAAACCCATCTCCCAAACATCGTCGGGGTCTTCGCCAGCGGGGACGCCATCTTTATCGACGTCAGCCAGTTTGAATTCCTCGGCGCATTTTTCGAGATCATTGAAGTAGAAGGGTGCATCCGGGTCATAGCCGGGCATACCGGGCAGGGAAAGGACCTTGGATTGAATGGCCTCGCCCATGTAGACTTCGTCGATCATCACATCCCAGTCGAAGCAGTAGGCAAAAGCCCGACGGATATGTACATCATCGAAGAAAGTCTGGGGAATACCGTTGCCATCCAGTTTGTTCGAGCCCAGGTACGGGTTCAAAACAACTTCTTCAACGGGTTCCTCTACCGGGGCTTCGGTCGCAACCGGTGCCTCAGGTGCCGCAGGTGCCTCGGGTTCTACCGGGGCGGGTGCTGCGGTTGGCGTTGCGCAGGCGGTCAGAACAAAGCTGACGACCATTAGCACAGCAAGTACTGCATAAAACTTACGCATTTTTCTCCTCCTTGTGAGAAATTTACTTGATTGTTGTGGACATTTAGATTTGGTAATCATTGGCAGCTCTATATGAATTGTCATCACCTCCTCGAAAAGTTCATTCGTTAAATCATGTGACAGGCCGCGTAATGACCCGGCTTGACTTCCCGCCACTCTGGAGTTTTTTCTTTGCAGATCTCAGCTGCCAGCGGGCAGCGGGTGCGGAAACGGCACCCCGAGGGCGGATTGATCGGGGAAGGCACATCGCCTTCCAGGATGATGCGGCGGCGTTTTTCGTTATACACAGGATCAGCCACCGGAATTGCCGAAAGCAGTGCTTGCGTGTATGGATGTAACGGGTCCCGGTACAGCTCGTTTCGTTCGGCCAGTTCTACAATGATCCCCAGGTACATCACCGCCACGCGGTTGCTGATGTGACGCACCATCGAAAGATCGTGTGCAATGAACAGGTAAGTAAGGTTCAGTTCCTGTTGCAGCTCCTCCAGCAGGTTTACCACCTGCGCCTGGATGGAGACATCCAACGCGGAGATCGGTTCATCACAGACAATGAAGGATGGGTTCAACGCCAACGCCCGGGCTACCCCGATGCGCTGCCGCTGACCGCCGGAAAACTCGTGCGGGTAACGGCTGGCAAAATCCTTGTTTAGTTTTACCAGGTCGAGCAATGAGGCCACTCTCTCGTCGATCTGCTTGCCGGTGGCTTCGCCAAACGCTGTCAATGGTTCGCCGACAATATCTCGCACCGTCATACGCGGATTGAGGCTGGCGTAAGGATCCTGGAAGATCATCTGCATTTCACGCCGCATCATGCGCATGGCTTCAGGGCGTAACTTGACCAGGTTGGTATCTTTGTAATAAACCTCACCCGCGGTGGGTTTGTATAATTGCAGAATCGTGCGTCCGGTAGTGGATTTGCCGCAGCCTGATTCACCCACCAGACCCAGCGTCTCGCCCTGCTTGATGTCAAAGGTGATCCCATCAACGGCATGCACCACACCGACCTGGCGCCGGATCACACCGCGAAAGATCGGGAAATGCATCACCAGGTTATCAACTTTTATGAGGACATTATTATTCGCGGTCATGTCTATTTGCTCCCGCTGCTGGTATTCACCCAGCAAGCCACGCGATGCCCTTCCGAAACCGGTTCAAGCACCGGGTTTTCCTTCCAGCAGCGCTCGGTAACAAAACTGCAGCGCGGCGCAAAAGGACAGGAGGTCGGCTTTTGGTATAAAACGGGAGGCATCCCTTCGATGGAGAATAGTTTCTTATGAGATTCTTCGTGGATCTGCGGCAGGCTGCCGATCAAACCCAGCGTGTAGGGATGGCGGGGATTCGCATACAGATCGTATACGCCCGCTTCTTCGATGATGTATCCGCCGTACATAACCGCCACGCGGTGCGCGATGTTCGCCACCACGCCCAGGTCGTGCGTGATCCATACGATCGCCATGCCCATCTCATCGCGCAACCGTTTGACCAGGTCAACGATCTGCGCCTGGATCGTCACATCCAGCGCTGTGGTGGGTTCATCAGCAATAAGGATCTGCGGGTTGCAGGAAAGCGCCATGGCGATCATTACACGCTGGCGCATACCGCCGGAATACTGGTGGGGATAATCTTTCAGCCTGTCTCCGGCGTTGGGAATACCCACCATACCCAGCAGTTCGATCGAGCGGTTGCGCGCCTGTTCTGTGGTCATATTCAGGTGCAGCATCAATGGCTCAGCCATTTGCTTGCCAATGGTCATCACGGGGTTGAGCGAGGTCATGGGGTCCTGGAAGACCATGCTGATCTGACCGCCGCGCACGTGCCGGATGCCTTCAGCGTCCATCTTCAGCAGGTCCTGGCCCTTAAAAAGTGCCTGACCGGCGACGATCTTTCCGGGAGGTGAGGGGATCAGTCGCAGGCAGGAAAGCATGGTCACGCTTTTACCGCAACCGCTTTCACCCACCACACCCAATGTTTCCCCTTCTTTGAGCGTGAATGACACCCCGTTAACAGCATGCACGGTGCCATCCGGAGTCTTGAAATGCGTTTCCAGGTTCTGGACATTCAATAATTGCTCAACCATCAAAAGGTCCTCTTTGTTGGTAGATTGTTGGTATGGAAAAAGGCATTAAATAGTGTACCATAATTTCAACTTTGCACTCAATTCAGAAGCACGTGTCAATTTTGAGAGTTTTCTTAACCATTCGGATATTGATTCAGATTGATAGTTAGTGGAAGAGCTAATTTCAGTACATTACTGAACCTGATCCATGGCTTTTCAAATAGCCGCGTACAGTTCGTGACCTGGCTGTAAATGGTCGTGCATTTCACCCATTCCCCGTCAAAATCCACCAGCACATCCACCTGGCCCAGGTACTGATCAAAATTGCTGAGGATCACTTTGCGTTGATCGGTCACCAGTTCTTTTACGGGGTTTAAAGCAGAGATGCGCATGTTATGCGCGACATCGGGGGATATTTCTTTACCCTGGTTATCCATGGCAAACTGCACCAGTTTGTCCACCTTCAAAAGCGGTTCGCGCAGGTGCCGGTTTAACACGGAGTCACCGGTGCCGCCCACCAGGCTGAAAGCGAGCAGCGATACGGTGATCGGTACGATAATCGCATAACTACCCGAAGAGGATATCGCCTGTTCGATCAGGACGTTCTCCAGCACCGCAATAATGATCGAGGCAAAGGCCAGAATGGCAAATGCCACCCACAGGTTTTGCTTCAATTCAGGATAATAAGGATACTTGAGAAAATCGCCCAGCGCGGGATTGAACAAGCGGATGATCACCGGTGCGACCTTGAGCGGCAACCACATCAACAGGTGGGCAAAGAGCAGCGCCTGACCGGTCCACAGAATTAATGAGATCCATACACTTTGCAGGATTACCGATAACCAGCCTACCAGGCTTCCGACCACCACGCAGATCAATAAACCGGGAACGAATTTTACCCAGGCAAAAGTACCGTGCGCGCTAGCCAGTAAAAATGCATCAACCCCCCAGGCAAAGACCGCAAACGCCAGTCCGGCGGCGAGGCCAAATAACAGCCCCGCGATCTGCTTTCTTTTGCTCACTTCAGGTTTCATCCTGCAAAACCTCTAATGTGAAACGAGCCCCTTAAATAATTTATCGGCGTGACGTGAAGGGGTAACCTATAATACAACTTTTTGTTTAATTGTCAATACTCTGTACTCATGAGCAGAGCGGCGATTATGATGATTTTAAATCAGGGATATAACTCAGGCACATTGTTGTTTCAATTATCCCCGGCGCGCATGCGCAGGTAGGATTCATACCGTTCAGGGCTTACCTTGCCATCTTCCACCGCCTGGACCACCGCGCAGCCGGGTTCTTCAAAATGCGTGCAATCATTGAACTGGCAGTGCTTCACCAGGTCGCGCAGTTCCGGAAAATAACCGTCCAGTTCTTCGGGTTGGGTATCCCAAAGCGTCAGCTTGCGCAGCCCGGGCAGGTCTGCCACATACCCGCCGCCTTGCAGCGGAAACATCTCACGCACCACCGTCGTATGGCGCCCGCGGTCCTTGTTGGCGTTGATCTCGCGCACGTTTAAGCCCAGGCCGGGCTGCACACGGTTCATCAGGCTGGATTTTCCCACGCCTGAAGGCCCCGCCAACGCGGAGATCCGGCCGGTCAAAACCTCGCGCAGTTCATCGATTCCTTCATTTTTTTCTGCAGAGGTATAAATGACCCGGTAGCCCAGTGGAGGATAAACTGCGAAAATACGCCGCGCTTCACGTTTGGTTACCAGGTCCACCTTGTTGGCAATGATGATCGCCCGCAACCCCTGTTTTTCCGCGATCACCAAAAAATGGTCGAGCATGCGCAAATGCGGTTCAGGGGAGGCGCAGGCAAAAACGGTCACGATCTGGTCCGGGTTGGCAAGCAGGATCTGCCGGTAAGCCCCCCTGGGGGTCGGGTCGAGGCGCACCAGTTCAGATTTGCGCGCTTCGATCTCTTCGATCACCCCGCTGCCATCGGTCAACTCCGCGAATTTGACCCGGTCACCGATGCTGATCACGTCACCCGGAATACTGCGCCGCTTCAGCCTTCCGCGCAGCACGCAGGTGACAATACGCCCCTCAGCCTCCACGGTGTAAAAACCGGATTGGTAACGGACGACAACGCCTGGCTCGGTTTCAGCGATCACGGTGCGGGAGTTTCATCGGTTTCACTAACAGGGGTCCGGGTGACGTATATATCCCATTCCCACGGGTATGTTGTGTAAACTTCTCCGGCGTAGTAGGCTTCGATCACGCGCCTGAATACCGGCGCGGCGTAAGCCGATCCATCGCCGGCGAATTCAAGGATGACCGCTACAGCGATATCCGGTTTGTCCGGGTTATCGGCATCGGTGAAGCCGGCAAACCAGGAATGCGGATCCTCGATCGAGGTGGTGGCGGTACCGGTTTTGCCGTAGATCGGTGTGTTCATCCCCAAAAAGCGCCTGAAAGCGGTGCCTTTTTCATCCCGCACAACCAGCTCCATACCCAGCTTGATCGCGTCCAGGGTTTTGTCGCTGGCCGGTATCTCGCGGATGATCACGGGTTCGAACTCCTCGATCACTGTCCCATCAAGGGTGGTGATCTTCTCGATGATCTGCGGCTGATAGAGCGTGCCGCCGTTACCGATCGCCGCGACCATGTTGGCCACCTGCAGCGGTGTCACCAGCATGTCGCCCTGGCCAATTCCCATCTGCACCGCGGCGCCTTCCGTGGTCGGATCAGTGATCTGCCCGACCTCTTCCTCTAACCCGCTAATATTTGTGGGAACCCCCAGCCCGTAGGTACGCGCCCAATCAGAAAGATAAGTGGCGCCTTTCTGGCGGAACAGGTCGAGACCCAGGTGATAGAACCACGGGTTGCAGGAGCGCATGATGCCCTGCACCAGCGTAAGGTTGCCGGACGGCGGCAGATCTTTGTCATAAGTCCAGTCATTGCCCACATATCCGGGCAGTTCAGTGTACTGACTGGTACATTCATAGCGTGTATCGGGAGTGTATAACCCGGATTCCAGCGCGGCAGTTGCAGTCACCAGCTTGAACACGGAACCCAACGGATAAGCCGATTGTATGGCGCGGTTCCACAAGGGCACATTCTGGTCGTTCACCAGGTCTGCCAGGGTGAACTGGCTGTTATAGTTTTGCGGAAGAAAATTGTTCGGGTCAAAACCCGGAGACGACGCCATTGCCAGTACCCGGCCTGTGTCCACTTCCTCCACGACAATGGCGCCGGTAAAACCGTAGAGTGCCTTCTGCACCAGGATCTGCAGGTCCTTGTCGATGGTGGTGTAGACGGAATTCGCGGCTTGCGGGTCTGCCCGTCCCACCATGGTGGCATAAGTGCCGTCGGCATTGACCACGTACAGGTCAGCCGCTGGCTTGCCGCGCAGGTAACCCTCGCCCCACTTCTCCAACCCCGCTGCGCCGATCTTCTCATCCCCGGCGTACCCCTTTTGCCGGTATTCATCATATTGCTCGGGCGAAATGCTCAACAGGTAACCTGTTACCTGTGGGGCGATTCCTCCATTGTTATAGTAGCGCGACGCGTATTGATTAACGACCAGTCCGCTGAACGAATTTAAAGAGGAGTAGCGGTTCTCATAGGTTTGCTGTGAGATCTCGCCGATCGGCACGTAATATCCGCCGCCGCTGTTGATCTTGTCCACGATCATATTGCTGGGGATGCCGGTGACCAGAGCCAGCAGCCCGGCCAGGTTGCCGATCTGGTCATTGCCGACCTGGTCCGGTACCACGCCCAGCGCCACCGCTTCCGCGTCCGCGGCGATGATATCGCCATCATTATCGTAGATATCTCCACGCGTAGGGGGCGTAAGGCCGAGCACCAGCTTCTTGCCGCCGCTCATTTCGGGCATGATCAACCCGTCTTCCCATTGGATCAGCCACTGCCCCTGGTCCGCCACCAGGTTCATTTCCATCTTGCGGATCAGGTCGCCGAACATGATCGTCTTGAACACCACCTGGTACCCCACCTTGGCAGATGCCGGGTTAACCAGTGAGGCCACAATGCCATACTCGATGGTATCGAGCGTCATGCTGGCAGCGGTGTCAGTGTAAATTTTTATGAAGTCTTCTTCGGTAATGGCGTCCCGGCTGGTGGGAGCCAGCATGGCGTACATGCCGGCGTAATCCCCGGTGTTCCATTTTTCCATAAAGCCCAGTACGGTCGCTTCCGCGTCGGGCAGGCGGGTGGTCTGAATGACCGGTGTGGGCAGGTCATCCATACCGGGTTCCACACTCGGTTCAACGGTTGGAGTGCTGCCGTTGCCACAGGCTGTCAGTAACAGCGCCGCGATGATCAATACACGCCAGAGTGATTTCAACATGGTTATCTTGGTTTCTGCGGATCAGCCGACATCTTCACCGGCCAGCACCCGCTTGAATATGGGGCAAGTATACGATAATTCGCGCATGCAGCGGTAGGGCACGCCTTTTCGCGCGCCAAATCCAAGCCTGCGCAAAGCCCGCTCAAAGTGACACAATGGTAATCCCATGACGCTCGCGTAGCAGCCCGAGATCTTGAGCACCGGGTCGAACTCCGGGTTTTGGATGGCATAGGCACCCGCTTTATCCAGCGGATCACCGCTTTTCACGTAATCCAGCAATTCCTCGTCAGTGTAACGCCGCATCCGCACCTCGGTTGAGCATAGATCCTGCCGGGTCATTCCGCGCGAGGGGACGCCCACCACGATGGCGGTATGCACCACATGGGTGCGGTTGCGTAATTTTTTCAGGATACGGATGGCATCTTCTTCATCTACAGGTTTCCCGATGATCTCATCCCCGTCAGACACGGTTGTATCCGCCGCGAGGATAACCCCTCCAAAGCTTGCCTGCCGTTCACAAGCCCGTGCCTTTTCACCAGCCAGTCGCATTACATAATCAGCGGGCGTTTCACCCGGCAGCTGGGTTTCGTCCACGTCTGCAGCTGTGGTCGAAAAAGGCAGCTCCATCCATGCCAGCATCTGGCGGCGGCGGGGCGAATTTGAAGCGAGTACGATCTGCGGATTTTCCATGTTATTGATTTTAGCACATGCGCCCCCGGAATTTGACCCGGTGTTTTGATCGGGACATTTGCGTACATCTGTTGTTCACCCGATCCCGGGTTTTTTGCTATACTAGTCCCTATACCACCACTCACCCTCCAGGCAGTTTAACCGGCTGTGCCACACGTGCCCCGCCCGGGCACCAATGATCGAGGGTTTTAATGTTCATTAATGGTATCCTGCTTTTTTTCTATCATCGTAGAGCGGAACACTGAGCGAGCCTGTTAGTCCTCTATTGCAACTTCCGCCAAAACCACTCTGAACTAACGCCTGATGGTGGGATCACCGGCGCAATGAACCTTAGCATTACGAACTGGCAGAAATCACCCCGGGTGATTTCGCCTTAATTTTTTGACAAGCATGGAGGATCAGATGCAATTATTGAAACAGCGCGTTATGGCGGAAGGAAAGAACCTCGGCGGAGGAATTCTCAAAGTGGACAGCCTGATCAACCACCAGGTTGATCCGAAGTTGATGGACGAATGCGGGGTCGAATTTGCGCGGCGTTTCGCCATCACCGCCCCAACCCGCATTCTCACCGCCGAAATTTCCGGCATAGCCCCGGCACTGATGACCGCGCGACACTTGAACATACCGGTCGTGTACGCCCGCAAGAGCCGCCCGGTGACCATGCCCGATACCGTTTACCTCACCATCGCGCCATCCCACACCAAGGGCAACAAGGTGGAGCTCATCGTTTCACCCGAGTACCTGAAACCCGGTGAAAAGGTGCTCATCATCGATGATTTCCTCGCCACCGGCGCCACGATCCTTGGCCTGGTGCGCCTCACCCAGGCCGCTGGAGCGACCATCGTGGGTATCGGCACGCTTATTGAAAAAACCTTTGAGGGCGGACGTGAAGCTTTACAATATCTCAATGTGCCGATCGAAGCGCTGGTGCAGATCACCGGCATGGATGACGGCGCGATCCAGTTCAAAGAGTGAGCAGATCCGTGTCCACAGGCAACCGTATCGCCATCCTGGATTTTGGCTCGCAATACACCCAGTTGATCGCCCGCCGCGTGCGTGAACTGCAGGTATATTGCGAGATCTTTCCCTGGAATGTCTCACCGGAGGTATTGCGCCGGTTCACACCGGGTGGTTTTATCCTTTCCGGTGGACCCTCCTCGGTTTACGCCGATGGTGCTCCAACGCTGCAGTCCTTCATTCTCGAAAGCGGCCTGCCTGTACTGGGGATCTGTTACGGTATGCAGCTGCTCGCCCATGCATTGGGCGGGGTGGTGGTCCCCTCGTTACAGAAGGAGTATGGACTGGCTCAACTGGAATGCCGGGTGGAAAACCCGCTGCTTCCGGTCGGCAG
>CAYWVP010000065.1:2492-9193 GCA_964461605.1 uncultured Anaerolinea sp. | reverse complement strand
GCGCAGCACCGCGAAAAATATGATTGGGCGGTGGCCAGGGCGGTGTCGCAGCTTCCTGCGCTGGTGGAGTACCTGCTCCCGCTGGTACGGGTCGGCGGGGGGATGCTGGCGCAAAAAGGCGAGCATGCTCATGCTGAGGTGCAAAGCGCTGAAAAAGCGATGCGGTTACTGGGGGGAAGGTTGCGCAAGGTCAGCCCGGTTACGTTACCGGGGGTAGCGGAGGAACGCTACCTGGTGGTAATCGAAAAAAAAGCCACGACACCACCGCAGTATCCACGCCGGGCAGGTTTACCAACCAAAAAACCCCTCTAATTATCCTTCGTTGGGTAGTTTTTCCACGCTGCCGCTGGTGACCTGCCATCGTTCACACTTATTCCGGAAATCAGGTGGAAAGAGGTTCATATCCGTGGTGGTAAGGATAGCCTGTTCAACGTTCTCAAGATATTCCAACAGGCAGGCGCGGCGCCGGGTATCCAGCTCCGCCAGCGTCTCATCAAGCAACAGGATCGGCCACTCACCGGTTTTGGCTTTCAGCCACTCCACTTCCGCCATTTTCAAAGAAAGCAGGGCTGTGCGGATCTGACCGCGCGATCCGTAATCGGTCAGGTCGATGCCGTTGCACAAAACGCGCATCTCATCACGGTGCGGGCCGATGGTGGTGACACCACGGGCAATCTCCTCAGAGCGCAGGCTGGCCAACCGGTTGATGAAGCCCTGTTTGACCTTTTCGGCGGTCAAACCGTTGCGCTGGATCTGTACCTGCATCGGCAGCGAGATCTGCCCTTGCGGCGGGGGGAGGGGGTCGTACGATGGTTGATAGATCAGGCGAATGACCTCAGCGGCACCGGTTAACTTCTCATGGATTCCCATGGCGAGTTGCTCCAGTTCCTGAACCGCTTCGATCCGTGCTTCAATGAGGATTGCACCGCGCGAAGCCAGGATCTCATCCCAGTAATCCAATTGTGAGGAATCGCCGCCGCGTTCATAAAGCATCTTGAGCAGGGCGTTGCGCTGGGTGAGCGCCTGGTTATATTCAGAAAGGGCACGGGTGTAAGCCGGTTGAGACTGCGAGATGGCCAGGTTGAGGTACCTGCGCCGTTCTTCCGGTCCATCCTCCAGGATGCCGGTCATCTGGGGCAGGAAGATGACCGCGTTCAAATGACCGATCACCTGAACGGCGGGAGTTTTGACGCCGTCCAGCAGGACTTCCTTCCGCAGGCGTGCCCCGCCGTTACCGTTGGAATCCTGGATCAGGCGGATTTCCAGGCGGTGGGCTCGCTCACCTCGCCGGTACTGGGCGACAAGTCGCGCCACGGACAGGCTTTCACGCGTGGCGATGAAGTTCAGTAATTGGCGGTCGCTCTGGGCGTGAAAGGAACTGAACGTGGCCATGTAGTAAATGGCTTCCAGCAGGGATGTTTTTCCCTGGGCATTGTCTCCCATCAACAAGAGAATCCGCCGGGGTACATCCATATCCAGGCGGGAGAACAGACGAAAATTCGTCAGGGAGAGATGCGTTAGATGCATAGACTAATCAAGCGGTATCTCTTCATCCGGCGCGGGCTTCCAGACCTTTTCCGACCGGTCGGGATAAACGATGCCATCCAAATGATCCATTTCATGTTGAAAAATGCGGGCCAGCCAGCCTTCTGCTTTGATGCGGGTAGGCTTACCGAAGCGGTTTAAGCCTTTTACGGTGATCGAGGCGTGGCGTTCCACCTCGCCCACCAGCCCGGGGACGGAAAGGCAACCTTCGATCCCTTCAACCATTTCTTCGGATGCCTCAGTGATCTCCGGATTGGCCACCACGTACAACTTCTGCGGGGCTTCTTCATCCTCGTCATCGCCATATTCAACGACGATCAGGCGTTCCGACACAGCGATCTGCGGAGCGGCCAGCCCTACACCCGGGGCATCACGCATCGTTTCGATCATGTCGTTCACCAGTTGTTGAAACTCTTTGTCAAAATCCGTCACTTTGCGCGCTTTTCTGCGCAGGATCGGGTTCGGAAGGGTAATAATTTCACGTAATGCCATCTACAGTCATTCCTCCAGGTTGCAGTGGTATTTTACCCGTTTTTATCTTGATTTTGGGAGGAACCCGATCGTCCGTTCCTGATCTCATCGTATGTTTTGATCCAATCAGCCAGTTTTTCCTGTTCCACCTTGTGAATGCGCTGGTTATATTTCTTGAAGTAGGCGAACACCTCTGCCTGAATGGCGGCTGGATCATACACATTATCAAAGGTCAATTCTTCATTACCGATCTGAATGCGGACCGTACCAAAATTCAGCACCAGCCCGATGATCCCCTTGCGCTTGAATTGCACGGTCTGGATATTTTTTATCGGGGCAGAGCGGCGTTCTTCTTTGCCAAGCGGGGTGCGGTTGACATCGACCAATTGATCGGGTGTGATGATGTATATGTCGTTGTGCCAATCAATATACTGGTACAACCACCAGCACCAGCTGACCAAAGCCACGATCAGCGCGCCGCCATAAGCCTGGGTATCCGTCAGCGAGGGGGTGAGGCCGATCCATTTCAGAACGAGGAACACAACCACACCAAGCAGGAGCAGGGAAGGCAGGATGGTTTTGCCAAACAATATCCACCAGTGAGTACGGTAGATCACCGATCCGGAGCGGTCCCGGCGCAAGCCGTAAAAACGGGCCAGCATATCCAGCAGCGAGCCGCTGGTGTAGGTGGATGTCATTTCGGGTTTAAGATCTTTCAGGCTGGCGCGTTTTGTGGCGGACTTTCCATGGATGCGTTCCTGCAGCGTATCGCGGATTTCAGCGCGGTCCTGTTGCTGTGTCTCACGCACGGAACGGTAGCGTTGAAATTCGAGCAGATCGTAAATCACCTCAGGGGAAGGAAGGCGTTTGAAGGTGAGGTCGCCGGTGTAGGAGCGAAGGTGAATAGCGCCAAAACCAAACGCCCGGCCCCAGATGGTGGATTCAAGACCGGTGGATAGGATGGCGCTGTAAGGGGATTCCTGGCGGCTGTCATAAAAACCAACCATTTTCTTTTGCACCAGCACCCTTTCACCGGTGATGAAAAAGTAATCGTTGGTCCACTCCAGACCTGCCCAAATGGCAAGGAACGCTCCGAGCAGGAAGATGAACAGGGCAAATATCAGCAATCCGGTTGAAATGCCGGTTGGCGCGATGGCCTGTGATAGTAAGATCCCGGAGCCAATGAGACCAGTCAGTCCAAACACCCCGACGCGCAGCAGCAGGAAAAGCGGATGCCGTCGGGAAATGAGCAATACCTTTTCATCCTCACCAAGCCAGGGTAATACCAGGTGATTCCAGAGCTTGTGGGTACGATAGATCAACCTGAGGGCTTTGCGTATCGCGGGGTGCGTTTTGGAGAGTCCGTCTACTACCTCTCTGTTCAAGCGCAACAGCCTGGTATCACCGCTGCACACCACGTCGTTGAGACGGTAATCAGTGGCGGATAGGATTTCCGCACCGAAATGGTCACCGGCAGCAAGCGTGGTTTCCGCATCACCCTGATCCGGGTCACGGATGATCAGCCTTACCCCGCCTGAAAGAATGAAATAAAGGGCATCGGGTACATCACCCGTCTTGTAAATGGAGCTGTTTGAAGAGAGATCGACTGTCTCAATCAGCGGTAGGATCGTCCGTAGATCTGATTCATCCAGCAAACTGAAGGGGAAAATGCGTTTCAAATTGGTAGAAGTCGGCGCATTGCTGTGATTCATACAATAAGTATAACCAAAGTGGTGGAAATTGCACATTTTCACCCCGCCGGATGTGCAGTTCAAACTCTGGTAAAATTTGTTCGATTGGTCGCATTGACAAATATGAAACGAGTTGGACGATTTTCGATTTACCGTTGGATCGCATTGGGGTTGATCTTTGCCGCCGTGGCGTTGATCGTGTTCCAGTTGGTGGTGTTCAGCCGTTTGAGGGCATCCTTTACTGCGGGCACTAAGATCGCCGGTGTCGATGTGACAGGCTTATCCATGGAGCAAGCCGCGTCCCGTATCACCCAGGCATACTCGATCCCCATTGAGCTGCGCTACGCGGAGAATGTTATCCAGGTCAGGCCTTCCACGCTGGGTTTTTCACTCGACCTGACCGCCCTGATGACTGCGGCCGACCAGGCGCGGGCAGCCCAGCCATTCTGGCCATCTTTTTTAGCTTACCTGTTCAATCAACTGCCGCCTTCTGCAGAGGTACCCTTACGGGCAGATATCGATCTGGACCGTATCAGGGCTTACCTTGAAAATGAGATCGCTGCACGCTATGACACAGGTGGTTCTTCCTATCAACCGGTTCCCGGCAGTGTGAGTTTTGAATCCGCTGACCCGGGGAAAACCCTGGATGTAGATCGTGCGGTCAACCTGGTCAGCGCCGCGTTACGTTCTCCTACGGCGCGCGTGGTTAACCTGCCGCTGGTGAGGGGTGAATTATCACGACCATCCCTGCAAAACCTGCAAATGCTTTTGCAGCAGATCGTGGATGTAAACGAATTTACCGGTGAAGTAGAAATTTACATGCAAGACCTGAATTCCGGAGCGGATATGCAGGTGGCGTATCGTGATGGTGAGGTGCTGACCCCGGGAATCGCCTTTTCCGCGGACAGCACGATCAAGATCGCCGTCATGACTGCTGCTTACCGGGAGATCGAAGAGCCCGCCCCTCCGGCGATCTCTGAATTGGTGCAGGAGATGATCGCCATGTCGGACAACGCATCAACCGATGCCCTCATGGTTGAAGTGCTCGATCCGACCCTGGGACCCCTGGATGTGACCAAAACCATGAAAGATATTGGACTGGAAAGCACTTTTCTGGATGGCATGTTCTACGTCGGTGCACCGCTGCTTTCGGGAGGAATTAGCACACCCGCTAACACACGTCAGGATGTGATCACTGAGCCGGATCCGTATAACCAGACCATACCCGCAGAGATCGGGATGCTGCTTTCCGATATCTATCAATGCGCCCAGTATTCCGGCGGCAGCTTGATCGCAGCTTTTCCGGGTGAGATCACCTCCGGAGAGTGTAAATCCATGATCTCCTACCTGACGCAAAATCGCATCGGTGTCCTGATTGAGGCTGGATTACCGGATGGTACCCAGATCGGGCACAAGCATGGTTGGGCGATCGATCCACTCGACGGATTAATGCACACAGTCGGTGATGCGGCGTTGGTGTATACCCCGGGTGGCAATTTCGTGCTCGCAATTTTTATTCATAACACGAACCAGATCATCTGGGATGACGCCAATCAGTTGTATGCCGATCTTACCCGCGCGGTTTACAATTACTTCAACCTTGGCGCGCAGTAAGGTCTAACGCCAGTATCCAAATTAGCCGGGGCGCAGGATCCGAAATATCGCCTGAATGGGATTTGTTTCTTCATACTAAGTTAAAAGGTAGTGCTCAAAATGGAAGCTGCCGTAAATCCTGACTCAAAGAATTCGTGGTTGCACAAACCGGTTACCCCGCTTTTCCCCGGGGTCACTGTTGAACACCTGCTGGTGACGCTGATCATCATCGCCGCGGTTATCTCAAGGTTTTACGCCGTCGGTTTGCGGGTGATGAGCCACGATGAGGTCAACCACGTGGTGCCTTCCTATGAGCTGTACCAGGGCAGGGGATACGCGCACGACCCCGTTACCCACGGCCCGCTGCAGTTCCACCTGCTGGCAGCCAGCTACTTCCTGATGGGAGACTCGGATTTTGCCTCGCGCGTTCCGGCGGCGTTGTTCAGCATTGCCGCTGTAGTATTCGTCCTGTTTGCCTTTCGCAGGTACCTGGGCAGGACAGGAGCGTTGCTGGCTGGATTATTTTTCCTTGTCTCACCATACATGTTGTTTTACGGAAGGTATACCCGAAACGAGGCATTTGTCGCTCTGTTTGGCCTGGTGATGCTTTACGCGGTGCTGCGTTACCTGGAAACCGGGCGGCACAATATTCTGTACCTGTTTACCATAGTTCTGGCGTTGCATTTTGCGACCAAAGAGACCGCGTTTATTTACACCGCTCAATTGCTTATCTTCCTCGCCGTGTTATTCCTGCGGGACGTGATCCGTAAGCGGTGGGCTGTTCCTGCGCGGCGGGACATGTTCTTGTATGCCATGGTCGGGGTTCTGCTGTTCCTGGCGATTGCCCTGGGCGCGGCGATCATGTATTCAGACCTCGCGGCGGCTGACCCTCCTCCTGCGCAAACCGAGACTTATCACATCCTGATGCTGGCCAGCCTGGGTTTGGCCTTAGCCGGTTTGGTGCTGGCAGCGGTGGTGCTGATTCGATCATTGAGCTGGGCGGTTGTAAAGGAGATGCGGTCCTTTGACCTGCTGATATTAACCATTTCGATGATCCTGCCGCAACTGATCGCCTTCCCGATGAACCTGGCCGGGTTAAACCCGCTGGATTATTCAGAAACCGGATTGGTGAATACCTCGCTCTTCCTGCTCGGTGCTGTGATCCTCTCGCTCATCCTGGGGCTGTTGTGGAAGCCGCGCTTGTGGGCTGTCAACATTGGTATTTTCTATGCCATTTTCACCATTTTTTACACCACGTTTTTCACCAACGGGCAGGGATTCTTCACCGGCCTGGTGGGCTCGCTTGGCTATTGGTTGACGCAACAGGGGGTGAACCGCGGTTCACAACCGTGGTTTTTCTTCGCTTTCCTGCAAGTGCCGATGTATGAGTTCCTGCCGCTG
>CAYWVP010000065.1:0-2392 GCA_964461605.1 uncultured Anaerolinea sp. | reverse complement strand
AGACGGATGTCCCGGACCAAAGCGATGATATTCAGGATGAAGCTCCGCAAAAACTGCCTGTGCTGGCTTTGTTATTATTCTGGTCAGTGATGAGCCTGCTGGCGTATACACTGGCTGGTGAAAAGATGCCCTGGCTGACCGTGCACATCACCCTGCCGATGATCCTTTGCGCCGGGTTTGGCTTCGGGTACCTGGTAGATTCCACACCTTTCCGGCAAATGGCCGGAAAGAAGGCCGGATTGATCCTGCTGGTGTTGCCGGTGTTCCTTGTAAGCCTGGGTGCGGTTGGTGCTGCACTGATCGGTCCGGATCGACCGTTTTCCGGAAAGGAACTGGACCAGTTGCGCACGACCAGCACCTTCCTGTTTTCCTGCATCGCCCTGGTGTTATCGGGCTGGCTGTTGATGAAGTGGCTCAATAAATGGCGCACCGGTCAGATCGCGAAATTACTGCTATTAGCCCTGGGAGCCGTGCTGCTCGTCTTTACCGTGCGCTCTGCTTTCCAGGCCAATTTTATCAATTACGACAACGCGAAAGAGTTCCTGGTCTACGCCCATTCTGCCCGGGGACCCAAGGATGTGCTGGAACAGGTGGAAGAAATTTCGCTGCGGACAACGGGGGGCAAGGATGTCAAAGTTGCCTACATCGGTGACGCTCTATACCCCTATTGGTGGTATTTCCGCGATTACCCGAACAAGGTATGGCTGCAGGATGACCTGACCCGCGATCTGTTGAATTATCCAGTTGTAATCGCGGATGATGAGCGTTACTCAAAGACCCAGGCGATCCTGAAAGACGGTTATTTTGAGACAAAATACACACGCCTGGTCTGGCCGATGCAGGATTACTTTGGATTGACCTGGGACCGCGTCTGGAAGGGTTTTATCAATCCTGAGATGCGCCAGGCGATCCTCGATATCTGGCTG
Source organism: uncultured Anaerolinea sp. (assembly GCA_964461605.1). GTDB lineage: Bacteria > Chloroflexota > Anaerolineae > Anaerolineales > Anaerolineaceae > UBA6107. The sequence goes on along the minus strand of CAYWVP010000065.1, from coordinate 1,466 downwards.
AACAAGGACTACACGCTTTACGCCAAGGTTTCGGGTAACAACAATTTACGCCTGGAGACCTGGCAGCCTTCCCAAAACATACACCTCTTCATCAAGAAAGATATCGTTTCACAGATCTGGACCTATGGTGCATTGCCAGTACAAACGGAAGTGGTCGAAACCGATCCATATGAAATCAATCACATCGAACTAACGCCGGATAAAATCTTCGGGTCAACCGGTAACGGTGAGGGACAACTTTCAGCGGTGCGTGGAATCGCCGTCGCCGGTGATGGATCCATCTATGTGGCTGATTCCCAAAACCACCGTGTTCAGAAGTTCAGTTCAGAAGGCGAGTTCCAATTGAGTTGGGGCAGTTATGCCACTGTGGACAGCGGCAACGCTCCGGGTGGGACGTTCAATGAACCCTGGGGAATCGCGGTCGGTCCGGATGACCTGGTTTATGTGGCTGATACATGGAACCATCGCATCCAGGTATTCAGCGCAGACGGAAAATTCATCACCATGTGGGGGGTGCCGGGGCTGGCTGAACAACCCGATCAGTTCTGGGGACCGCGTGGAATTGCCGTTGATAATAACGGGCTTGTGTATGTCACCGATACCGGTAACAACCGTGTAGCCGTGTTCAGCAGTACGGGTGAATTCCTGACGCAGTTTGGCACGAACGGGATCAACACGGGAGAATTTGATGAGCCTGTAGGCATCGCGGTGGACAAGGCTGGCCTTATTTACGTGGTCGACACGTGGAATCAGCGCGTCCAGGTGTTTGAAAAATCCAACGAGAATTACAGCGTAATTAAAGAATGGACAGTATCCGCGTGGTTCGGGCAATCGATCAACAATAAGCCCTTCATCGCGCTGGATGCCGAAGGAAATGTATTCGTGACGGATCCGGACGGGTACCGTGTACTTGAATTTGACCCGGACGGTAAATTCATGCGCGGATGGGGAGCGCCCAGTTCCGGTATCGATGGCTTTGGATTACCAACCGGTATTGCAGTCGACGCGACCGGCAGGGTTTGGGTGAGCGACGCGGAAAACAACTTCGTGCTCAGGTTCAGTTTGCCAGCGCTTAAGGCGGAATCTGTGCCGATCGAGGTGGAAAATCCAGCGCTACCCGTGGGGGTTACGTATGATGCTGACAGCGGTCTGGTGGTGAACGACATGGAGATACCGGTTTACCGCCTGAGTACGGACGGTACAGAGTGGGAACCGCTTATCCCGGACAGCATAGCTGAGTTACTGCCTTTGGGGATTCAACCGGAAAAAGATACCCTGGGGAACTGGATATTACTGCAGGAGGACGGAACACCAGCCTTTGAGTGGGATCCTGTAACCTTTACCTGGATATCCACCGCTGCAACACCTTAGAAAACATAAAGCGCCCGGAAGGGCGCTTTTTTATCACATAGATGGTTCTTATTCTTTTCCGACAAATATCCGGTTGCCGATGAAACTGACCACGC
>CAYWVP010000064.1:5248-9194 GCA_964461605.1 uncultured Anaerolinea sp. | reverse complement strand
GCCGGAAGCGCCAACGGTGTGTGCAGTGTATAGGCCTCCCCCATGCTGGAGAACAATTTCAGGTAAGAGCCCTGCCGGGAAAGCGGGATCTGCTGCATGTTGTAACCTTCGTCCTCAGTGGTTTCATCCCCCAGCAGGTACCACACCCCCAGCCCGTCCGAAGCCGGCACCAGTGAAGCTGCCAGGGCATGCAGCGCGCCGGGACCGATTGAAGTTACTACCGCGGCTTTCTCCCCGCAAATCCAGTTCAATGCTGCCGCAGTGTGAGAAGCCTCCACCTCGCTGCGCATACCAAAAACCCGGCACAAGCCGGCCTCCTGGTAAACCCGCAGCACCTCCCCGATCTCAGTGGATCCGTGGCCGAATACAACGACGAATTTCTTCACCCCCTGCAGCAGTAACCCGAGGATCAACGCCTCAGAAACAGTTGTGTTGATGGAACCCGGGAGATCACCCTTGCTGATCGCTGCATCCACACCACCGGCATCCTTGATGAGCTTTGCCCGGCTCATGCGTGCAGAAAGCCGTTCCTCGCGTTCTTTTTCCCAAGCATCAACCGCTGGCATAATTGACCTCCTGCCTGATCAAAGACGAATGCTCTGTCCAACCCTGGCGGATTCCTGTGCGGCCAGGGCAAATCGTAAAATCTCCCGCCCTTCCCAGCCAGTGAGGCTTGGTTGCTCCCCCTTGAAAAACGCATCGATCATCTGTCGGGTGGAATTGATGAAACTGTGCTCCCACCCTACCGGCATATCAGAAAAGGAAAAAGTTCTGCGGTCGCGATACATGATCACGGGTGGTATGTCCATCATTTTTCCATGCCCACGGGTCACCCAGATCACCCCTTTTGTACCGGTGATCTCAATGCGGTCATCCTGTGCATAATGATTCGTGTCCATCACAAGTTCGGGCGCATAAACAACCTCCAACGATCCGAAGCGGTTGCCCGGGAACTTCCAGGAAACAATCGCTGGAGTATCCAGGTTGCCCACGTTTACACCGGAATTGACGTAAGTGGTCCCGATCCAGGCATGCACTTCTTCCGCCATACCCATGAAGAACCAGGCCAGCGAGAATTTGTGGTGACCATCATCAAAGACAAGTGGTCCACCGCCGCAAGTATCCGGATCAAATCGCCAGACCTGGGCTGCCCGGGGCACATCCCACATGGTTGGGCTCACACCTGCGTTGCTCTTGATACGAATGGTCAGGGGATCACCGATCTCACCGTTTTGTATGAGTTCCCTCGCTTTTAATACAGGGGGATAGAAGATAAAATTCTCGAAAACCTTGAAAAAGACACCGGCCTTTTCAGCCGCTGCGATCATTTCGTCCGCTTGTGCGACGGATAAAGCCATCGGTTTTTGCAGGGAAATGTGCTTGCCTGCCGCCGCAGCATCCAGGGTGGCCTGGCGGTGCAGATGGTGGGGAAGCAGTATCTCCACCAGGTCAACATCTTTCAGCGCGAGCAGATCGCGATAATCCTGGAAGATATGATCAGCCGCAACCCCCCATTTCGCGCCGCGCATTTTAGCCAATTCCAGATCAATATCTGCTACCGCAGTGATGCGAGTTTTCGGGTTTTGAAGATATTCGATCGCATGCAGATCAGAAATCCTGCCGGTGCCGATGATGCCAATGTTTAAAACGTCCATGCACATCTCCCTGTAGTAAAAAATGGGATAATCCCTAGTCCTGCTTGATGAAACTCATCCGGTCGGAAAGGGCTTGCGCGACCGCCATGACCCGTTTCGCCATTTCCGGTATGCGATCGATCGGTATGCGCGCCGCTGGTCCGGATACTCCCAAAGCGCCAATCACCTTGCCGCGGTAGTCTATGACAGGCGCGGCTACACAGCGCACCCCCAGGTTGAATTCCTCATCGTCCATCGCGTATCCCAGGCTCCTGGTCTTATCCAGTTCAAATTGCATCATCTTGGGGTCAACGATCGTGCGCGGCGTTGCGCGCGGAAAGTCAACCGGCATTTCCGTGGCGTTCCAGGCCATCAACACCTTGCCTAACGCTGTGCAATGCAACGGAGCCGTAAAACCGACCTCAGTGTTTACCCGCAGTGATTGAGAGGATTCAACCTGGTCTATGTAAAGCACCTTGCCCTGTGAAAGAACGCCCAGGTGGGCGCACTCACCCGTATCATGCACCAGCTGCAAAAGAAATGGTTTGGCAGTTTCACGCAGCGGCATCTTGGTCAACAGGCTGCGGCTTAATTGCACAACCGCTGGACCAAGTTTATATTGACGTGTGTGTGGATCTTTTTCGGCAAAGCCGTAATTTGCTAATGTTTGTAACAGCAGTGAAGCACTCCCTTTGTCGATTTGAAGGTCACTGGCAATGGTTGTAATACTGACAGTGCCATTGGCTTCAGCCAGTCGATTCATGATCTTCAAACCCCGGGCAAGCGATTGGATCTCCCTCATGTAAGTCTCCTACTTGAGTTGTATATTATACAACCACATTTCGATATTTGCTAATTATTATAGCATAAAGAGGCGTTTTTCCAACATATTGCGGGTTTTTGTTGTATTTTCCTCAACAATGTTGTATATTGTTATTGCATCATTTTCAACATGTTTTTCCACGTCTAATTCGCCCTTTATTGTTATTTATTGATAACCAAAATTCGTCCTTTGAAAACCGGCTTCATTGGTTTTTTGTTTCATTCAAAAAACTGATTTGTTTTTATTGTGACACAAATACAAAGATTAATTACAGGGAATCTAAGCTGCAAATAACAGCAAGGAGGTGCGAAGGGTAAGGTCATATCTTTTTAAGCGGGAATAAAGTGTTCACCATTCTAAGGTTCAATAATAAGGAGGAAGTGATGAAAAAAAGTTTCTTGTTCGTAACCGGCCTGCTCCTGATCCTGGCCATGGTGTTGTCAGCCTGCCAGGCTGCACCGGCAACTGAAGCTCCCGTAGCGGAACCGGAACAACCGGTCGCCACAGAAGCCCCTGTTGTTGCAACAGAAGCACCTGTCGCGACCGAAGCACCGGTTGTCAAAGCCACCACCAACATTGTCCATTATTACTCAGGTGACCTGGGCTTGAAGGACATGCAAGAGATCATCACCCAGTTCAACGCCCAAAGCCCCGCTTGCGAGATCAAGGACAACACGACAGGGCATGAAGATTTTAAGACCCAGATCCTGGTCATGCTGGCCGGCGACAACCCGCCCGATGTGTTCTCTTATTGGGCTGGCGCGAGGGTGCAATTTGTGGTTGACAGCGATGCCCTGATGGAACTTTCTGATTTCTGGGAAGCTGAAGGATTTGGTGACTCGATCGTCGCGGGTATCCAGGGAGCCAAGGATTACAATGGCGGCGTATACGCCATTCCGCAGAACTACCACTTCACCGGTATGTTCTACAACCCGAAGACCCTTGCCGCGGCTGGAGTCACAGAAACCCCCACCAACTGGGAGGAATTCATCGCCGCCGGTGAAAAACTGAAAGCTGCCGGGGTTACCCCGATCGCCCTTGGTTCAAAAGACCGCTGGCCTGCCCAGTATTACTTCGATTACTTCCTGGGCTACACGGCTGGCAACGAGTACCGTGAAAAATTCCAGGCTGGCGAAGGATCATGGACGGATCCGGAAGTGGTGAGAGCCATTGAATACTGGAAGGAACTCATCGACAAAGGATTCTTTGTAGCCGATGCCAATGCTTACACCTACACCGATGCTGCTGATATGGTGGCCAACGGTCAGGCGGGTATGACCCTTATGGGCACCTGGGTGACCGGATACTGGGATGGCAACGGACTGGTTGCCGGTGAAGATTACGACCTCTTCCCCTTCCCCACGATCGAACCCTCCATCCCTGCGGCCACCTACGCCACAGTTGATGCATGGGCGATCCCGGTGGACGCAGCCAACCCTGACTGCGCCAAGGAATTCGTAGCCTGGGCTTTGACCCCTGAAATGCAGGC
>CAYWVP010000064.1:3684-5148 GCA_964461605.1 uncultured Anaerolinea sp. | reverse complement strand
GTTTTTTATGTAACATCTTCTTATACTGATTATTTCGGTAGCCGACCCAGCAAGGAGTTGATCTTGATCAGGAACCGTCGCAAGTGGACTTTTCTGTTTTCCATCATCCCATTAACGGTTTATGTCGTAATCGTCATCATTCCCCTGCTTAGTTCGTTTTTCTATAGCTTCACGGATTGGAATGGCTTCCGCCAGACCTATAACTTTGTCGGGCTGGATAATTTCGCCAAAGTTTTCTCCGATAAACTGTTCGCAAATGCCATTAAGAACACCCTGATCTGGATGATAGCAGCTTTAATCCTCCCGGTAGGTGGAGGATTGATCCTTGCATTAATGCTGAACGAAGAGATCAAAGGCGCCAAGTTCTACAAATCGCTTTTTTACCTTCCCATCTGTCTTTCACTGGCTGTGGTTGGCCAGGTTTGGATCTGGATCTACATGCCCAATTGGGGATTGATCAATACGGTGCTGCGCGCCCTCCAGCTTGATTCCCTTACCCTCGCCTGGCTGGCCAACCCGGATACCGCCCTGATTGCTGTCATTATCGCCTGGTCGTGGTCGCAGATCGGCTTGTCGATGGTCATCTTCCTGGCCGGCCTTACCTCCATTCCGACTGAATTAACAGAAGCCGCGGAAGTGGACGGAGCCTCCTACCTGAAGGTTTTACGACATATCGTGGTTCCCCTGCTAAGCCCGGCAACCACAGTGGTGATCGCTCTTATGATCATCAACTCGCTCAAGAGTTTTGACGTGGTTTATATGATGACCCAGGGGGGTCCTTTTCACACGACGGACACACTGGCAATGTTCATGTTCAACGAGACCTTCAAGAAGTATTACATGGGCTATGGCAGCGCGATCGCCGTTGTGCTCTTCCTGATCGCCATGATCATCATCGTAATTTACTTCCGCCAGGTGCGAAAGCTGGAGCATCTCTATGACTGAAACCACCGGAAACCAGGTTCAACCCGTGAACCCGCCAAAGAAGCGCAAGGGTTTAACAGCCCGCCGCATCTTTCTTTATTTGATCATTCCTATAGTTGCATTCGTTTATATTGTTCCGGCGATCGGCGTGATTCTCACCTCATTCAAGCTTGACGCGGAGATCGCGGAATCTGGATTGTGGAGCATTCCCAGGATCATACACCTCGACAACTACAAGGAAATCTGGGTAGATGCCAACGTGCGCACCTACATGAAAAACTCAGCCCTGGTGACCATCCCCGCCACCGCCATCTCGATCATGCTGGGCGTTTTGATGGGATACGTCTTTAGCAAACTCCCCTTCAAAGGCAGTGAATTGCTATTCATATTTGTGCTGGCAGGCATGTTCTTCCCGCCGCAGATCGTTCTGGTGCCGCTGTTCAAGTTTTTCAACACAGTAAATCTTTACGATACCTTGTGGCCGATGATCATCACCCACTGCGGATTTGGCTTGCCGATCTGCACGTTGATCATGCGTAA
>CAYWVP010000064.1:0-3584 GCA_964461605.1 uncultured Anaerolinea sp. | reverse complement strand
CAATACCGCGTGGCTTACGGTGCCCAGGGCGCCATGGCCGTTATCGCCAGCATCCCGACACTGCTCATCTTCATCTTCTTCCAGCGCTATTTCATCAAAGGTATGACGATGGGAGCGGTGAAAGGATAAGGGGGCGTTGTTCACAAGCTAGCATTCGCCAAAATGAATAGAATGTGCCAGCCATTGCACGTGAACACAGACACATGCTTTGGCTGATCTATTATTCATCATCGACAAAAACCTGTAAAAATTCTCACACCAAGTGCACCAATCCCCGCCTTGCCTGATTTTGTGGTTGCGTATAGAATGCCTTTGAAAGGTGAACCGATGAAGATCGCGCTAATTCAAATGAACGTACGCTCAGGCAAATCCGCGAACCTTTCCCACGCGGAAAAACTGGTCAGCCGGGCGGCGGCTGGCGGCGCGGATCTCGTCATTCTGCCGGAGATGTTCTGCTGCGAATACAACAACAATGCCTTCCTGGAACAACGCGAGCCAGCCGGCGGCGTCATCTGGCAATCCTTGGCCAGCTCTGCCGCGGAGAACAAAATCTGGCTCATCGGGGGTTCGATCCCGGAGGCTGACGGCGAGCGCACCTACAACACCTCCTTTGTGTTCGACCGGAGCGGCAGGCAGGTGACCTCCCATCGGAAGATGCACCTGTTTGACATTGATGTGGAGGGTGGCCAGAGCTTTCGCGAATCGCAAACCTTCACCGCGGGAGATCAGATCACAGTATTTGAAACCGAATTTGGACGGATGGGATTGTGCATCTGTTTTGATATCCGCTTCCCGGAACTCTCCCGGCTGATGGCGCTGGATGGAGCGAAAGTGATCTTCTGCCCGGCATCTTTCAATATGACCACCGGACCAGCACACTGGGAACTGATGTTCCGCGCTCGCGCAGTGGAGAACCAGGTGTTTACCGTTGGCTGCGCTTCAGCCCGTGACGTCAAAGGGTCTTACGTTTCGTATGCCAACTCAATGATCGTGTCACCGTGGGGAGATGTCCTCGCGCGCGCCGCTGCAGACGAGGCGATAATCACATTTGACCTTGATCTTGACATCATCACGAAAGTCCGCCGCGAGCTCCCGCTCCTCTCCGCGCGCAGAACGGATCTTTACCGCCTGGACAAAAATTAGCAGAATGCGGCGCTGTCGATTGCGACAACACCGCAAATGATCTATTGCCTAGGGAATCTTACCTGACCCTCAAAGAATCTTGCACCCTTTAATTCTCAAGCCGTTCTAGACCCTTATTTGGTTGATTGTTACGCTTTTTCCTGCGCATCAAGCAGCAGCTCGACCGTCCAGGCGGCAACGTTGCCGGTTACGCTTGGGCATTTATCCAGGTGTCCGCCAGCCGCTTCGAACGCCGCGTAATCTTCCCGATCCCACATATTGTGAGGTCTGCCCACCAGGCGGGTTTGTACCACGGCGCAAAGTGGACCGCCGTACTCGGTTACGAACCTGTTGTATAACTGCTTAGAAAGTTTGTAGGACTGTTTGTAAACCTGGACATTCTGTCCGTTGCTGAAGTCTTCCCGGCTGCGGCCATACACGGAGCTGATCGCCATCATACCCCCGGCAAGTGCGCCGCAGGTCCCGCCGGTCATCAGAGCACCGCCGCCGGCAAGTCCATGCGCCGCCTTGAAGGTAGCATCATCGATGATCCCCATTACATCCTGAATGGCCGCCAGTACACACTGTGAGCAGCATCCATAGAGATGTTCGTTTTCAAAAGCCAGTGAATAAGCCTGTTCGATCATTTGTTGCTTCGTCATTTGCCCTCTGTCGTTGATCAAAGAAACTTCACAATGAAATCAGTTGAATCAGGAGCCCGATTGTCCAACCGGGTCAGTATATCATATCCATCTTGCCCAACGCTGACAAATGAGTACTACAAAGTTGCCATTTCACCTCAGCTCTGCCATGAAGGGATCGTTCCAGTCATCGTCCCTTTCCGCCTCATGCTCCAGGATTACCTGAAAGACTTTATTGAGCCCCGCGCCGCCTGATGGCTCCATCCCCTGATGTGCCATTTCCATGCTGATCCACTCATGACGCAGGATCTGGTAAACCATATACGCGATCAAGTCAACGTGATCATCCGAATCGTCAGCCAATCCACATAACGGTAAAACAACCTCCCTGTCGCCCAGCTGCCCGATCAGCCAGATGAGCGCTCTGAAGCGCATTTTGTTTTGCTCATACTTGACCATCCCGACAATGTACTGCAAAATCCCGGGAGATCTTCTTACGTATGCACTGATCGCTTCGCGCAGCCTTCCTTTCGACAACACCTCAGGAACAAGGAATTGAATGGCTGCCACCGGGTCTTTCCTCATCAAAGCTTCCACCACTCGCGCCAGCATCCATGTATCGTGTTCTGCTGCCAGGATCCCTTTTAGGACCTCGTCACACCCCTCATCCAGGCATGTGACCAGCGCCCGCAATGCACCTGCCCGATGATCATCATCGTTTTCCGGGTCCAGGTAATGCCCAATAAGCATCTGTTTCGTTCCGTGATGCGGAAAACGCCCCAACGCAGAAACGGCCTCCTGCCTCACATAACGGTACGCATCCCGCGAGAGACAGATCACCCGGTCAACTGACTCTTCATCTCTGATGCTGCCAATCATGCATAACGAATCTCTGCGTACAAGTGCTTCACCATCATCCAAACCCCGCCGGGCTGGCTCCCTGGCGATCTCCTCCAGGTCTTTGGCAGAGATACCCCGGAATTTGTCCGGTTCTTTCTCGTTAATAAAATCCGCGAGAATGGAGTAACACTTTGATCGAATTTGTACATCTTCAGCTCTTGTATTCGCACAGAGTAACTCGCAGGCTGTTCGAGTAATTGGAGATTGATGGATCACTTCCAATCCAACCCAACGCAGGAAGGGGTCTACATCACCTAATAATTCATGGAAACGTGTAATCATCCCTGTGCTATCAAGGATCGAGCAGATCATGCCTGTACCGTAATGATTCAAGAGTAGTTTGAGATAGGAGGAATAGGCAGTCTCCGCATCAAATTTACTGATCGCCTGCACAGCTTGCCGGGCGATGGATTTTGGCAGTCCGGAATTTTGGATGTACTTGCACAAATAATCAGCCGCGTCACTCCCCCATGCGGCAATTTTTTCTGCGACAATATCGCGCGAATTGGGACTTTTTCCCATTTCTACGAGCAACACAGGCACGAACCTTTCTTCGTACTGAGTCCCCAACACCTCAATCGCTCGCAGGCGCATATTGAGGTACTTATCCCCCGAAAGATAGCGCAGGATTTGTAGAAACTTATCGGTATCCCGGGTCACCGCCCATCGGTCGAGATCAGCTGCAGTGGTCGGCATCATAACCTCCTCATAAGGGCGGTTTATTCGCCAGATTCTCAGAGATCACTTTTTCGACCTGCTCGCGTGTTTTGCCGTGCACCACCCTTGACCGTGTACGCACCTGGTTGGCGACCTTCGGATCATAATCGCGGTTGGGGAGGATCGTGTTCAAGCTGAACGGACGTAAACTGGCGCCATCCACCGTTGTGCGCATGGCAACCTGCCAGTTGGGCATGTTGATCA
>CAYWVP010000063.1:8036-9209 GCA_964461605.1 uncultured Anaerolinea sp. | reverse complement strand
GCATCCCGCGTGGTGCCGGGAATATCGCTGACAATGGAGCGTTCCTGCCCGACAAGGCGGTTGAGCAGGCTGGATTTACCCACGTTGGGTTTTCCGACGATGGCGATCTTTACTGAATCATCCTCCACCTCTTCCTGCTGTTGCGGGAGGACTTTTAACAGGTCGTCGAGCAAGTCACCTGTTCCGGTTCCATGCACTGCTGAGATGGGGTAAGGATCACCCAGACCTAACTCGTAAAACTCGTGCACCAGATCACGCTGCCGACTGCTGTCTGCTTTGTTGACCACAAGAAGGATGGGTGGCAGGGCTACGCCGTCCACCACCTTCTGGGTTTTACGGAGAATGCTCGCCACTTCCATATCGGCCGGGGTAATCCCGCTGATGCCATCGACAAGGAACAGGACGGCATCGGCTTCCGATGCTGCAAGCACCGCCTGCGAACGGATCTCCTCAATAAAATCAGCAGAATCGATCGACAGCGGACTCTTGCGGCTGCCCGCCGTGGGATCGATCCCACCGGTATCCACTACATCAAAAGCATGGCCGGACCACTCTGCTTCACCAAATAGACGGTCACGCGTCGTGCCAGGGGTATCGTCTACGATGGCGATGCGCTCTCCGCACAAGCGGTTAAAGAGGGTGCTTTTTCCAACATTGGGTCTTCCGACCAGGGCAACTACCGATTTTGTCATAGGTTTATTCCAGGCTAGTATTGTACCCCTGTTTATGAGTATGGGGCTTGTTACAGGTTACGCGGTTAACGCCCTGCACTGATGGTCACTTCAAAAGTGGCCGGGGAAAGGCTTTCAATTGTCAAGCCGGGGATATTCAATGACAGTTTTGGCTCATCAAGGCTGTAAGTTCCAGGCAGATAACCGGTGAGGTCGACAAGAACACGGATGTCATTGACAAAGAGGGCATCCAGCGCAGGCAGCGGACCGGTGATGATGATGGTGGCTTTTTCAGGCAGGAACGACGCACTCAGGTTGGAGGCAAGACCGGAAGCTTCCAATGGAATGTCAGATAACGCAACGCTGCTGACCACTGGCTCGATATCGACCTTGACTTCCACCTGCGAACTGCCAATGACCTGCAGGTTTGCTGGCAGGTTCAATTCGATCGTTTCGGTGAAATCATCCTGCTTATCGATCAGGTTGATCACCCGGGTTTCAA
>CAYWVP010000063.1:0-7936 GCA_964461605.1 uncultured Anaerolinea sp. | reverse complement strand
TGTACCTCGGCAACCTGGGCAACCCGTGATTCCGCACCGCTTACCACCGCCGTCGTTTCAGAAAGTTGCGGTTCATCGGTCTGGTAGCCCACCGGCAGCGCACCGCGCGTGACAACAACGATGTCATATTTCTTATTGCTGAGAGGTTCCAGCACCAGGTCCACCTGTTGTGGCGTGTAAGAAACGATCTCCACAGGTTTGATGCCCACCTGAACCTGCACCGGAACAGAAGTTTCACCGGAAGTGACACTTGAGAGATCAATGAAGGCGCGAACATTACCTTTACCTTCATTCAGGGTTTCCCAGATGGAATTGGGAGCGCGCAGGTTGACATTAACTGTTTCCGGCAGATCGTTGGTCACCACCAGGTTGGTGGATTGTCCGATGATCTCAATGGTCACCGGCCTGGGATAGGTTTTTGTTTCCGAAGGATCTGAAGAGGTTACCGCGAGGATCCATACCGCCAACGCCACAATGATCGAGATGACGACAAGCGGGAGTAATTTGGTGAATGAACGTAAACGAGCCAGCATTATTCCTCGCGTTTCGATGCGGTCATGATCTTCTTAACCCAGTCCCACGGTTTCAACTTGAATACAGAACCTTCCGACGGCTGGTAAAAAGCCAGCAGGATGTTTTCCAGTCTTTCGCTATCCAGGCGCCGGATCATGCGCCCATTGTGCGCGATCGACATTGAGCCGGTTTCTTCTGAAACAACAACGGTTATCGCGTCCGTGGCTTCGGAAGTCCCCAGTGCCGCGCGGTGGCGCAGACCCATCTGGCGTTCCGGTGAACGGGTAAGAATACCACTGGAAGATAGGGGCATCACACAGGCACCGGCAATGATACGGTTGTTGGCGATGATCACCGCACCATCATGCAGCGGGGTGTTGGGGTAAAAGATCTGCAACAGCAGTTCCGGGGTGACCTCAGCGTTCATGCGCACACCGGTACGTGCGTATTCCTCAAGGCTATCGCCGCGTTGGAGTACGATCAATGCCCCATGTTCACGGGCAGACAGGCGCGAAGAGGCGGTCACTACGGCACGGATCGTCTTTTCCATCAAATGGATCTGTGTCTCATTCTGGCGAACAAGCAGTTGGCTCGAGCCTGCCCGGCCAAGTTTCTCCAGTCCGCGCCGAATCTCCGGGGCGAAGATAACCGGAATGGCAAACAACAGCGCAGGTACGATCGTGTTCACCAGCCAGGTGAAGGCGGGCAGACTGATGAAAGTAGTCAGCAATACCAGCAGGATGATAATTACGATCACCCCGCGCAACAGGATCATGATCTGGGTATCGCGCAACAGGATGAGCACGGCAAATACAACCACCGCCACCAGGAATACATCCAGGATGCTCAACCAGTTCATCCGCTGGAAGATGTAAACGATCTCACTCCACAGGTCTGTCATTGTATTCTTATTTTACCTTGTGTTGCACGATTTCAAGAAATGTTAAATCGGCCTTAGCACGCGATCCTGGCGTAGTTTTTTAAAGAAAACGATCGATCCGGGCTGCATGGATTCACTGGCGGCTTCCTGCCAGGCCAGCACGCCCAATTCACCGGATTTTTTCTCTGTGTAACCCAGGCTGATCCACAGGGGATCGTAACGGGAGAGATGTGGCGGTACGAACAGCAGGGAGATCTCGCATTGCAGCTGACAGGACGCGTGTTCCATTTCGCGAATCAGGATTGGCAGGTATTCGGCCGCTGGAATGGCCGGGTCAAGCAGGATCTCGGTGGTGCGGGCGACCAGGTTCTCAACCTGCCAGCCCAAAAATCCCATGGTATTGTTTTCCACCTTCAGGAGCAAATAAGCCTTTTCGCCAAACGCTGCCATCACATCCTTTGGCGTGTAGGTCACTTTACCCTCGTATACGTTGTTGTAAACCCGCACGATCTCATCCACCTGGCGCGGACCAGCCCGTTGGACGTTGACATCACCAAGGGATAGCTTTACGGTCTTTGAAACAGGGAACGCTCCCTCCGCCTTGGCTGGTACGTAACGCTGCCAGGCTGTGACTACCTGCTGCCAGGTGTCTTCAAATGTACCGACATTCTTAATGATCGCGGTGGCACTGCCAAAGCGGCTTTCCTGAGGCACCTGTGCATTGATGCGCGCCCAGGCCTCTTTTTCGGTCATCTTGCGGTTCTGGACCAGGCGAATCTTCTGGATCTCCGGCGGTGTGTAAACCAGCCATATCCCGTCACACATATCAACCAGGCTGGTTTCAAGCAGTTTGATCGCCTCAACAACGATCACCTTGTGCGGTGAGCGCCGGATCAACAGGTCAACTGCCTGCAGGACCAGAGGATGAATAATGGCTTCCAACGCCGTCAACGCCTGTGGATCATGGAATACGATGCGTCCAAGCCTGGAGCGGTCGATCTGACCATCCGGGGTTAACAAGAAGTGTCCAAAAGTATTGAGGACCGGTTCGTAACCCGGAGCCCCTTTCGCCATGGCGCGGTGCGCCAACGCGTCCGCGTCGATCCCATACGCGCCAAGATGTTCAAGCATACGGCGCACCACACTCTTGCCTGTGCCGATGTTGCCGGTCAATCCAATAATATATTTATTCTTCCACTTGTTCAAAGCGCTCCAATCGAAATGTGAACGGGGATGAATACTATGATTTTATTATCCGCCATGCTTGTTGTCAAACCATTCGGGAATGCCAGAATTGTTAGCTCAACACTATAATAATGAATAATGGACTGATAAACAAGGAGGTAAAGCATGAAAGAGTTGCGTTCGCTTTTTCCACGGATTGAACCTTACAAAACTGGTTGGTTGAAAGTCTCTGATCTGCATACCCTGTACTATGAAGAAGTTGGAAATCCGTCAGGAATAGCGGTGGTCTTCCTTCACGGCGGACCGGGGGTGGGGGCACAACCTTTTTTCAGGCGCTTCTTCGACCCGGATCGTTTTCGTGTGATCATTTTCAGCCAACGCGGTGCAGGAAAAAGCACACCCTCCGGTGAACTGCGGGAAAACAATACCTGGGAATTGGTGGAGGATATCGAACGGCTGCGGACAACATTGGGGATCGAGCGTTGGTTTGTCTTCGGTGGATCATGGGGCAGCACCCTTGCGCTCACCTACGCGCAACTTCACCCGGATAAGGTGCGCGGCCTTGTCCTGCGCGGCGTTTTCCTGGGCAGGCGCACCGAATTGCAATGGGAATACGTGGATGGTGCTTCACGCATCTTCCCGGAAGCCTGGCAGGTATTCATCGACCACATCCCGTTGGAAGAACGCCTGAACCTGCCGGGAGCGTTTTACAAGCGGTTAACCTCAACCAATCCTGAAGTACAGATGAAAGCCGCCAACCACTGGTATGACTGGGAGGAGAGTATCATCCGGCTGATCCCGCGCGAAACCGCACGCATGGAAGACAATGATCTGCTGGCATTTGCGCGGATCGAATGCCATTACATGGTGAACAACCTGTTCTTCCCCGAGGATGACTACCTGCTGAACAACATGCACAAGATCGCCCATATCCCCTGCTGGATCGCGCAAGGCCGTTATGATGTCATCTGCCCGGTAAAATCCGCCTATGAATTAAGCTGCATGTTGCCCCTGGCAGAACTGCACATCGTGCCGGATGCCGGCCATTCCATCGCCGAACCCGGTCTGGTGGACAGCCTGATCCGGGGCATCGAGCACCTGGCCAGTTTGTACTGAAAAATGTCACTCTAAGGTAAAATTTGCATCTAAATCAATTAGACATCAATTTAGAGGTTGGAAATGACCAATAAGAAAACCACCAAAGCAAAGAAACCCGTCTCACATCAAAAAACACCTCCCAAGAGCGCCCAGGTAAGCAGAACGCAAACCGGTCGGAACTATAAAGCCTACCTTAAATGGGCTATCCCGGTGGCAGTTGTGCTCGCCGCGGTTATCATCGCTGTAATCCTGCTACAGAAGGGTCCATCAGCCACCGCGGCAGAAACACTGGCAGACTCACTGCCGGCGAATATCAGCGTGAGTGATGCTCATCAAAGGTTTACAGAAGGCGCGTTCCTGCTGGACGTGCGCACACCCGAAGAGTGGAACGAAAGCCACGTGGATGGTGCTGTTTTGATCCCATTGAACGAACTCGATGCGAGGGTGAGCGAGCTCCCCACAGACCAGGATATACTGATCATCTGCCGCAGCGGCAACCGCAGCGCCTCGGCGCGTGATCTCTTGCGCGGCTACGGATTGAAACGCACGACCAGCATCAACGGGGGGATCAACGCCTGGAGCTCCAGCGGTCTGCCCGTGGTGTCCGGCAATTAGTCAATAAAGCAAAAAAGGATTGTTACTCAAGCCCGGACAGAATTGCCCGGGCAATTTCGTCATTTATGCCGGGAACGGTGACCAATTCTTCCAACGATGCCAGGCGGATACTCTCAACATCACCGAATTTTTCAAGCAGCGCTTTACGGCGCGCAGGACCGATGCCCGGAATGGCATCTAACCGCGAAGCCACGCCAACTTTGCCGCGGGCTTTGCGGTGCGCGGTGATGGCAAAACGGTGCGCTTCATCGCGAATGCGCTGCAGCAGATAGAGACCCTGCGAGTGGCGCGGCAGAATGACGGAATCCTTGCGCCCCGGTTGAAACAATTCCTCCTGCTGCTTGGCCAGCCCCGCAACAGGTACCATATTCATCAGGTCGAAAGACTCCAGCACCTTCACCGCCCGTCCCAGCTGCCCCTGGCCGCCGTCCACGATCAACAGGTCGGGTAAAACCGCAAAGGAGGGGTCAGGTTTGGTGCCCACCTGCTGTTTTTCCTGGGCGGCCTGCCAGCGTTTGAAACGGCGCGTCAGTACCTCTTCCATGCTGGCAAAGTCATCCGGACCGGTAACCGTTTTAATATTGAAATGACGGTAGTGCCCCCGGCTGGGCGTGCCCTGTTCAAACACCACCATACTGCCGACCGAAGCGGTGCCCTGGGTGTTGGAGATATCGTAACATTCAATGCGGTTGGGCGGCTCAGGCAAGGCCAATGCCCCCTGGATCTCTGCCAGCGCCTGGACCTGTTTATTCTTGTCTGCTTCCCACTGCGTGCGCAGTGCCTGCAAGGTTTCCACCGCGTTCTCCGTGGCCATCTCCACAAGTTCCTGCGCCGTCCCTGAGCGCGGAACGCTCAATTCCACTTTTTCTCCACCGCGCCTGCTTTTCAACCACTGGCGGATGATCTGTGCCTCTTCGACCTCATTGGCCATCAGCACTTTTTCCGGGATCACGGCGGCTTCGGTATAGAACTGCTTGATAAATTCCGCCATCACCGCGTTATCAGGGATGTCTTCTGTGCCTTCCATAACAAAGTACTCGCGTCCCATCAACCGGCCGTTGCGGATGAAAAACACCTGGATACAGGCTTCGTTATTGGCACGGGCAATAGCCAGCACATCAGAATTGCCCTCTTCGCTGGTGATCACCTTCTGCTTTTCCACGACGCGTTCGATGGATTGCAGCTGGTCGCGCAGTTGAGCAGCCTTTTCAAAGTTCAGTTGATCAGCAGCTGCAGCCATTTCGATCTTCAAACGGCCGACGATGGGATCAGTTTGGCCATCGAGAAACGCACACAAATCGGAAATCAATTGGGCATAACCGGCTTTGTCGATCGCCCCGATACAAGGCCCGCTGCACAGCTTGATGTCAAAATACAGGCAGGGGCGTGCGTCGTTGCCGGTGATCTCGCGGTCGCAGGTGAGATACGGGAAGATATGCCGCAACAGATCCAGGGTTTGATGCACCGCCCAGACACTGGTGTACGGTCCGAAATAACGCGATCCATCGCGCACCATCTGGCGGGTGACGGTCACCTTCGGGAATGGATCATTGAGATGAACCTTGATGTAGGGGTAGCGCTTATCATCCTTGAGTCTGACGTTGAAGCGCGGACGGTGCTTCTTGATCATGTTCATCTCGAGGATGAGCGCTTCAAGTTCCGAGCCGACCACAATCCACTCAAGGTCGGTGATCTGGCTGACCATCTTGATCACCTTGCGCTCGTGATCCGCGTGTTCCTGGAAATACGAACGCACCCGGCTGCGCAGATTGATGGCTTTGCCGACATAGATCACCTCACCGGCTGCATTCTTCATGATGTAACAGCCGGGTTTTTGCGGCAGGGTATCCAGAATACCCTTTAAATGATCAGTGAGCTCGACCATGTCTAAATTTTAACACAGGGGAAAAAATCGATCGAAGCGTTTCAGACGAGGATGATGCCCTCACCCTCAACTACTTCTCCCACCCGCCAGGCAGGTGCGTTCCGCTCGGCCATTGAGGATTCAAAATCATTGCAGCGGTCAGCGGGTACGGCCAACAGCAACCCGCCGCTGGTTTGGGGATCGTACAGCAGCATCAGCTGATCCTCAGCAAGATCCAGCTCCAACCTGACCTTGTGCTGGAAATAAGCCCGGTTGTCATAAGCGCCACCCGGGAAGATGAATTGAGCCGCGTAGGGCAAAGCATTTTCGAGGACAGGAATCCGATCGAATGAGAAACGGAAAGCCACGTTACTGGCGTTTGCCATTTCCAGTGAATGACCGATAAATGAATATCCGGTGATATCCGTAGCGCTGCGCACCCCGCATTTGCTTCCCACCAGGCTTCCGTCGCGGTTGAGGCGAACCATCCAGTCAACCGCGGCTGACAGGTCCTTCTCATGCACACGCTGCTGTTTTAATGCAGTAGTGATGGTGCCAAAACCCAACGGTTTGGTCAAATAAAGTTGATCGCCCGGTTTTGCCCCTTTTTTGGTGAACATGCGATGCGGATCCACCAGGCCGGCTACCACCATGCCATATTTAGGCTCTTTGTCCTGAATGGAATGCCCGCCGGCGATGACCATGCCAGCTTCGCGCGCCATCACCGCCCCGCCTAGGAAGATCAACCGGATGATGCCATCATCCAGGTCCAATGGCATTGCTGCAATGTTCAACGCCAGGAAAGGAATACCTCCCATGGCGTACACATCTGAGATGCTGTTGGCTGCTGCGATGCGGCCGTAGTCATAGGGATCATCCACCACCGGTGTGAAGAAATCGGTAGTGAGTACCAGGGCACGCTCCTCATCCAGCTTCCATACCGCAGCATCGTCAGGTGAATACAACCCAGCAAGTAGATCAGGGGTAGAGGTCGGATCGAACATTTCCTGCATGGGGCGCAACACGTGCGCCAGCGCTTCAGCGCTCAGCTTGGATGCTCAGCCAGCGCAGTTGGAAAGGCTCGTCAGGCGGATCTGTTTCCCGGATGGGTGCAACGCTTCGTTATCCATAACAATCATTATAACGCCTCTGAAATCTCAGGGGTCAAGGATAAAAATCATGAATATATTGTGAGAGTGATAAAAAAGAAATATTTATGGATTTGTTAAAGAAACCGATGGCGCGCTAATCGCTTCTGAGATAAGAACCAGCACTCTGTCCGGGTCATTTTCTACTTCCGAATTCCAAAAGCGCAAGACGCGTATACCGAGGTCCTGCATCACCTGATCCCGATAAGAATCGTACTCTTGTGCTTCTTTTCCTTTGTGGCCGGCACCATCCACCTCAATTGCCAGGTTCGCTTCCGGACAGTAAAAATCAAGGATGAATCCAACTACCGGATGCTGCCGGCGAAATTTATACCCAAGCAATTGTCGATTCCGTAAACGCGCCCACAAGATGGCTTCGGCTTTGGTGGGGTTTTTTCGTAATTCCCGGCAGGCGGCGATGAATTCTGGAGATTTCATATTTTATGGTTATCCCTCTCCCTTACAACCATCTACTAATACTAAGGAATCGATACGTTGAAAGGGATCCTAATCAAGTTCACCCTCTCCCCTGCACCCCTCTCCCAAAGCTTTGGGAGAGGGGACGGGGGTAAGGGTGAGAAAGAACAGACTCAGAAAAAATATCTACCTAATTCTCCAGCCAGATCGTCACCG
>CAYWVP010000062.1:0-9302 GCA_964461605.1 uncultured Anaerolinea sp. | reverse complement strand
GACGCCTACTGGGTCGTACCCGGAAAGTTGATGGCCGGAGAATATCCGGGTTCTTACTATCCAGCGAATTCACGCAAGCGCGTCATTGCGCTGATCAAATCCGGCATCAGGACGGTCATCGATCTCACACAGCCTGGTGACTCGGATCATCCATACGCTGAGCTACTGGCTGAAGAAGCGGAGATGTACGGGGTGGAGATTAAACGCTGGAATTTTCCGGTAGCGGATTTTGGCACACCACCTGCCGGGCTCATGACCCGAATATTGAAAAAGATCGAGGCTGAAATAGCACAAGGGCACCCTGTTTATGTACACTGTCTGGCGGGGATCGGCAGAACCGGAACCGTTGTGGGCTGTTACCTGGTTAACCAGGGCTTTTCCGGTGAAGAGGCGTTGGCAGAGATCGCCAATCTGCGTGCCAAAACTTCCTCCTGGTGGCATCGCAGTCCTGAAAACCAGGACCAGGTGGATTTTATCCTGGACTGGGCGGACGAAAAAGCCAGCGACGAAAAGTACGCATAAAATTGACATATCTGGGTTTGACCATTTGCCCTGTCTGGGGTAAAATCCTTGCCTACATGCGTTGTACCCTTCGCATGAATCTGATACCGAAAGGGCTTGAAAATGAAAGTACTGTTATTGAAAGACGTGTATAAATTAGGCCACGCCGGGGATGTTAAGAAGGTGGCTGATGGTTACGGCCGCAACTTCCTCCTCCCCCAGGGTCTCGCTGTGCTGGCCACGCCAGGCGCATTGAAGACCGTTGAAAAGATCCGCGAGAAGGCAGCCATCGAACGCGCTGCACTCAACCAGGAAATGAGCGGCATCGCCGAGAAATTAACCAACGTTGAACTGCAGTTCTACAGCAAAGCTGGTGAGACGGGCAAGCTGTATGGTTCCATCACTTCCCAGATGGTGGTTGACGAGCTAAACAAAAAGGCAGGCACTTCTCTGAGCAAGCACCAGATCGAAAGTGATCCTATCCGTACCCTGGGTGAACACATCGCCACAGTTCGCCTGACCGTTGACCTCACCCCGAAAATCAAGGTCTTCGTAAATCGCGAAGGTGAGGCTACCAAGGTCGCGGCTAAAAAAGTAGAAGCAAAACCGGTAGTGGAAGAAGTAAAGCCGGTTGAACCTGTTGTGGAGGAAAGCGGTACTGAGACAGAACCGGTTGAATCCACGGAGACCGCTGAGTAGACAGCGATTGTTATTGAGTAAGATTTTTGACCGGCCAGGTCAGCCAGGGGCTGCGGCCGGTCTTTGTTATAATCGGTATTGAGCATGATGACCGTCGGCGAATATTTACGCAAGCTAAGAGAAGAAAAAGGCTTATCGCTGGAACAGATAGCCGGGGAAACGAATATCCGGTTGGCTTATCTCCAGGCGATTGAGACTGATCAGCTTGACCAATTGCCTTCACTCCCTCAGGCGAAAGGGTTCACGCGCCTTTACGCGGCATATCTTGGGGTCAACTCGCGCGATGTTTTTGAAGTAGTTGAAAAGATAAACCAGCCGGCAGTGAAGGAATCCGTTCAGGAAATACCCTCAGAGGAAGGTCCTGCAACACTGCTGGTCGAGAAACCTCAACCGGTCACAAAAAAACTGACCGGAGCTTTTCACAAGTCCAGCAGGGCTGTAACTCGACATGATCAAAAACTGCCGCTGAAGGAAGAGGCACCGCTTTCACAGGTCATATTCAATGAAATTGGCAGAGACCTTAAAAGACAGCGTGAAGCGTTAGGGCTTTCGCTGGAAGATGTGGAGCGCTTGACCAAGATCCGTGAGTTTTTCATTTATGCCCTCGAAAACGGTCAAGTCGATGATCTACCCTCCACAGTACAGGGCAGGGGGATGTTGAACAATTATGCGGGATTCCTTAACCTTAGCGCAGATGCCCTGCAACTGCGTTACGCGGAGGGGTTGCAGCAGCGACGACAGGAAAAGTTCCAGGTTGAAGAGCAGGAACGCAAGGGCGGAGTGAAGGTGATGGGCAGAGAACCGCTGAGCGGTTGGCGGCGCTTTCTCACCCCGGACCTGCTGGTGGGAGGTACAGTATTTCTGGCGTTGTTTGCCCTGGTGATCTGGGGTGCGCTTCAGATGATTCGCACCACCAACCCGGAACCCGTACCCACGGTCAGTTCGATCTCAGAAATGTTAATCGGCGAAGGTACACAGGATGCAGCCTCGACAGGTGAACCCACCAGCGAGGGATTGCTTTCCGCAACCGACACTCCATCATCAGTTATCACCCCGCAAGGGGATATTTCTGCCACCTTTGCCGCTGGCGGAACCGGTCCGATCCAGATCGTGGTGGTCGCATATCAGCGGGCTTTCATGAAAATCACGGTGGATGGAGTTGACGTGTTTGCAGGACGGGTATTACCGGGTAACGTCTACTCATACTCCGGCAATACCAAAATCAGCCTGTTGACAGGGAATGCAGCCGCCTTGCAGGTATATTACAACCAGCAGGATCAGGGTGTGCTCGGCCCCTTGGGCCAGGTGGTTGAACTTGAATTTACCCGTGACGAGATGTTGACACCTACCCCGCGCTTTTCGCCCACGCCAACCTTAACCCCGCTGCCGACATTGACCGCGCGGCCAACCACCACACCGCAACCTTCCCCCACCATACCAACCGTGACGATCACTCCAGCGCGTACGGTCAACCCATAGAGCGTTCATGAAAAAAAAGTCCTTTTATCTTGTTTCACTGGGCTGTGCCAAGAACACAGTCGATTCTGATTCGATCGCCACACTGTTGTCCAGAGAGGGTTACTCGATTGTTGATAAACCCGGTCAGGCTGAAGTGATGATCGTCAATACCTGCGGTTTCATCCAGCCAGCCAGGCAGGAATCGATCGATGTGTTGACAGAATTGGCCAGTCTCAAAAAACCGGGTCAATTATTGATCGCCGCAGGCTGTTTCAGTGAATTACACCGCGAGCGGCTGGCTGAGGAAGTGCGCGGGATCGATGGGATCATTGGCACGCGGCGCTGGATGGATATGCCGGACCTGCTGCGGTCTCTGCGCAGCCAACCCGGCACACCCCGGTATCATCTGCCGGATGCGCCGACAATCGGCACAGATGAAAATGGTATACCGCGTGTTTCCTTGCAGGGCGTCAGCGCGTACCTCAAGATCGCTGACGGCTGCCGGCGCCCGTGTGCATTCTGCTCGATACCTTTGATCAAGGGTACCCAGGTCAGCCGCCCGTTGGAAGCCATTTTCAGCGACGCGGAGATATTGCAGGATGAAGGTGTAAAAGAACTCATTCTCATCGCGCAGGATACGACAGATTATGGTTCCGATCTTGGGATGAAAGACGGACTTGTGCAATTATTGGAGAATCTGTTGCCGCGTATACCGGCGATCCCGTGGGTCCGCATCATGTACGCATATCCCGGCTACGTCACCGATAGCCTGATTGACCTGATGAGCGATACACGGCAGGTGCTGCCTTACCTGGATATGCCCCTGCAGCATGCCTCGGTGGACGTTTTGCGGGCGATGAAGCGCCCGGCTAACATGGATTGGGTCAGAACGACCATCGAAAAGATGCGCAAACGCATCCCCGGGCTGGCGCTGCGCACCACGTTCATCGCCGGTTTTCCGGGAGAGACTGAAGCGGATCTTCAACTGTTGGCTGATTTTATTACAGAGGTGGAATTCGATCACCTGGGTGTGTTTCCTTTTTCGTTTGAGTCCGGCACGTCTTCCGCGCCTCTCGGCGACCCCATCCCTGATGAAGTAAAGCAGCAGCGCGTTAAAGAGATCATGCTTCTGCAGGAATCCATATCATTAAAGAAAAACCAGCGCCTGATCGGTCAGACGCTGGATGTGCTGGTGGAAGGTTATGGGGATGGGCTCTCGATCGGGCGTTCTTACCGTGATGCGCCAGAGATCGATGGTATGGTGCTGGTCGAAGATAAGCTGCCGGAAGGTGCCATTGTACCAGTGCAGATCACAGGCGCGCTGGTGCACGACCTGCTGGGCAAGCCCGTTACCAATTAGTTAAATGCTCCTTGGGTTATGGCTCCGGGGTTTCTGTTGGCGTTGGTGCCGACGGATCCAGGGTCGGGGTGGGTAATTCTGGCGGGTTCGCGCAGTATTCCTCAGCCTGGGCGATCTTACCGGCTAACGTTTCATCTGCGTAGATCGACGAAGCCTGCGAATAAATGGGTACGGCACCGCAGAAATCGTAGCCTTGCTGCAGGGTGTCAGCGTATCCGATCAGTGCCCGTGAGTAGCGTTGGGTGACGGTAATGCCTGAAGCGTCTCTCAATTGCGGGACCAATGGATACAGGTAGGAAAAACCTTCCATGGCTGCGTACCAGTTGATTTGCCAGTGTGAACCTGCGTTCAGGTAAAGCCGTGCCCATGAACGGTAACTTTCCGCATCGGCATCGATCGGTGCGATCTGTTCGGCAACGGCAAAACTGTACATACCCGGTTCCAGTTGACCAGCCTGTACCTGCCTGATGCCGCGGTTGCGCAACGCCAGGTAAAGCATACCATCTACTTCTACCGCCTTGTACGCCGGATCAATCTCGCGCATTGCAGTGAGGGTGGAGAACAATCCATCCCAATCCTGGCCAATCATCTGCTCACCAGCCTGATTGAAAAGAAGGGTTACGGAGCGGGTATTTTTTGTGGGTACAGGTGTGATGGCCGCGTATGGTGTCGGTTCCAGTTCCGGTGTGCTGACCGTCACTGCGTTCTCAGACTGGGCGATCGCCAGGCCGACTTCAACAAGTTTTTCATCAATACCCGGAAAATCCGGATAGATGCTCAGTACATATTCATAGCGCTGCTGGGCAGTGCTTAAGCGGCCTTCGCGCTGGTCCACCTGTCCAAGCTCAAACTGCGTGGTAGCCCGGATGAGTACCTGGTTTTCCTGTTCGATCTGACGGGCGCGCATGCCGGTAGCGTAGCCCACCCCGGCTCCGGCCAATGTGATGAGGAGCATGATCAGGACGCCCAGCCAGATCCATTTGCCCCGGCGTGGTTTATCGGGGAGATCAGTTGACTCGCTGTCCATCTCCGTGTTTTCCAGAGCTGGCGGTGCAGAGGCAGCCACAGATGCATCAACTCCCGGTTTTTCAGCAACCGGCTCAGGATGCTCACCCGAGACTGCGGGAGTTTTATCGTTAATTGACGGAGGCGTTTCCGGAGACAGTTCCGCCTGTTGTGCGGGCTCTGCACGGGTGATCTTTACTGTTTCTTCAATGGAAGGCGCTGCTTCAGGTTGCGGCTGGCCGGAAGATTTAATGATCGCGATCGTTTCAGCCTGCGGATCAACTGGAGTGACCCACGCTTCATCGGGAGGCTCTACAGGACGTTCGTCTGCTGTGTTCTTTTTAATAGGTTCAGTGTTATCAAAGTTAGCTGTTGACATGTCGAATATTATACCGTATCTATCAGACGGTAATCACCGTCCTCTGGTTCCGGATCGTTACAATCTCATCAGAAGCTTTATCTCGCGCCAGATCCACGGCAGGCTGAGCCCGAAGCCCGCGATCATTGGCAGTGTACCGGAAATGAGCGGATGCACGCGCAGCTCAAGGTAATAAACCCCCGCCAGTGTGACCAGTCCGGCAGTGACAGCTGCCAACGCGCCGCGGACGAAGGTGGATCGACCGCTGATGGTTACCCGACCGGAGCGCATGAGCAGCACGAGCAGGATAACCGCTTCAAGCGAAAAGACGATCGAATCGGTGAGGGCGATGCCGGGTGCCCCCAGGGGGCGGAACAATAGAAAACCGGTTAATGCGTAAAGAAGCACGTTTCCGCCGGCTGTGGCGAGCGGGATCCAGGCGTTTTGGCTGGCGTAAAATGAACGCGCGCTCACTTCTTTCAAACTGTGGCCAAACAGCCCGAGCATGAAAGCGGCGGTAACCCATGCGAGCAGATCAGTTCCTTCGCTGCCGAAATCGAAAGCCAGCCCCAGCAAAGGTCTCAACCCGAAGGCAAGCGCAGCACCGATCGGCAGGGTGAGGGCAAAAAGTACTTTAACCGCTTTTTCCACCGTTTCACTGAAAGCCTGCTTTTCCTGGCGTGAAAAATGTTCGGAGAGTGTTGGCAGAAGCGCGGTGCCGATCGCTGTGCCTATCAGGGTTTCAGGTACCTGCTGAATCATCCAGCCGTAGGTCAATGATGTGACAGCACCCTCCGCCAGCCGTGAAGCCAGGTTGTCGCGGATGAGGAAAATCAGCTGAATGAAAAAGACGGTCAGCAGACGCGGACCCATCAGGCGCAGCACCTGCCTGACATGTGGATCATTGATTGAGAGACTGGGCGACCATTTGAAATGATACTTGAGCAAACCGGGTATCTGGATGCCCAGGTGGAGAACAGCGCCGAGGATGACGCCGTAGACCAGACCTTCCACACCCAATCCGAACGCGGGGAGGGTAATCCCGCCCAGCGTGTATCCCTTTTCAGGAGAGAAAATAGACACGCCAATGATCTGACCGATGTTGTAGAACATGGGTGCCATGGCTGGCAGTAAAAAATGCTGGTTGGACTGCAACCCTGCCATGATCAGGCCGCTGATGGAAAAAATGATCGTGGCGACCAGGTTCATCCGCATCAAGCGGATCACCAGGTGCTGCTGCTCCGCATTAAAACCGGGCGCGATGCCAATCTCCGCTGTGACCATTTGACCGGCGAAGATGGCGACGATCACCGCCATCGCGGCGGTAACCAGAAAAGCCAGGTTGGCGATACGGCTGAATAAAAGCCATGCTGGTTTCTTACCGGAATTGGTGAGCACTTCTGATAGCACCGGGATAAAAGCGATCGCCAGCGCGCCGCCGGAGATGAGCGCAAAGAGCAGATCCGGGACGTTGTTCGCCACGTTGAAAGCATCCAATTCTGCCGAGAGACCGAACTGGCGCGCGATGAGGATTTGCCGGACGAAGGCCAGCACTTTATCAAGGAAGAAAAAGCCGGCGAGTAGAATGGAAATCCTGGTGAGGCGTGAAAATTTCATCATGACCCTGTTTTGATGTTCCATAGATAGTACCATAATTCTGAAATCGCTTTGCCGGTGATAGCGGTGCATTGTTCGGGTAGAATTGAGCCAGATTGAATGAGAGAGCAGGAGAGTGAAATGAGCAAAATTCCGGGAATCCTTTACATCGTTGCCACACCGATCGGGAACAGCGGGGACATCACCTACCGCGCGGTGGAGACGCTGCAAGCAGTGGACGCGGTGATCTGCGAGGAATACAAACCCGGCAGCACTCTGCTGAAGAAACTGGGCATCACCGGCAAGGAGCTCGTCCTGCTGAATGAGCATAACGAAGCCGAGCAGGCAGCCTTACTGCTGCCGCGCCTGTTCAACGGGGAATCGTTTGCGCTGATCTCGGATTGCGGCACGCCGGTCTTCTCCGACCCGGGTGCTTACCTTATTCAGTTGGTATCGAGTTCGGGCATCACTGTGACACCGATCCCGGGAGCGTCTTCGCTGATGGCAACACTATCGCTGCTGGACGCGAAAATTGAGAACTTCGTTTTCGCCGGATTCCTGCCGCGCGACCCTGAACAACGGCGTCGTGAGCTGAGCCGCTACAAGGGTTACCGTATGCCGGTGGTGGTGATGGATACGCCCTACCGCCTGGCCGCGCTGCTGGAGGACGTGGCGAAGATCTTCGGCAGGGGGCAGTGGGTGCTGGTGGCGTTTGACCTCACCCTGCCGGGTGAAAAGGTTTACCGCGGGGAGGTGGGGGACCTGGTGAAGCAGATCGGGGGGAAGAAGGGTGAGTTTATGCTGGTGGTGGGAAGGTAAACTGGTTTTTCTGCTCACCTGGATAGGGGGAAAACCAATCGATTTCATCATCAAATGTGTATTAATCCGCTGTACAATCAAATTGTAATCGTTGACAACAGATGTACACGATTCTGGCTGGTGATAATTGGGTTGAGTTTTCATGAAAACATCACGAGTCTTGTTCAGTGTAATAATTACACTTGCATTCCTGCTTTCCGGGTGCAGTACAACACAAAAACCTCTGCAAAATTCCTTTTATTATCTTGACGGATCCGATGAGCGCTTGCAGGTGTGGCGCATGGAAAGAGACGGCGTGACCCGCGGGCAGATCACGGACGAGCCATCAGGTGTGGATAACTTTGCGGTTTCTTCAAAGGGTGATCTGGCGATTGTTACGGACAATCAACTTTTGCTGGTGGATGGCAAGGGGAGAAACCGCCGGATGATCGCCGACGGAAATGCAATCATCGCTATTGGTGAGGAGGCTTACTTCAATACCACGGTCGATTTCCCCTCATTTTCTCCGGATGGGAAAACCCTCGCCTATGCCCTGGACGGAATTCACCTGTATGATGTTGGTTCAGGCATGGACGAGCAAGTATTGAAGAACCTTGATAATTTACTGAATGAACCGTTTGTGTTTGTAAAAGAGGTCTATAGTCCTGGGGACTGGTCATCGGATGGAGACAGACTGATTATTACAATGGGCTATTATGAAGGCTCGACGCTAGCCGTTGTGCAACCTGGCGCGCCAGAACCCTTTACCCGATTACGGACCGATGGAGCGGTTTGCTGCCTGTACACCTGGTCCGCGGATGGCCAGTCCATACTGGTGGCAAACCCATGGTTTTCGGGTACTCTGCCGGGTTTGTGGCGGTTTGACGCGAAAACAGGTGAAGAAACCCTCTTTGTACCCGGCGATTTAGGCGGGAGAAAGATCAATTTCATTGGCTGGCCGTATCAGGATGAGCGTGGAGCGATGTATTATTTTCACAGCTATATTGAGGATTTTATTCCTCCAGAAGAAACCCTGTTCACGCTGGTTCGTACAGATGAGCAAGGACAGGATCCGAAAAACGTACTGGAGGATGAACTTTCCATCTGGTCAGGCTTGTGGTCTCCGGATGGATCCCGTTTTCTTTTTCTCGGGCGCTCTGACGATGAGGGTATTGGTTTGTTCCTATTGCGAAGGGAAACCGGCACCATTGAAATTTTAGTAGAGGACGCGAGCAATATTCAGAACCTGGCATGGGGACCGTAGATCAGTATTAGAAGAGATAATATTAAGGCGGATTTATGATGTATCATTTTTTTTCATCAAGGAAAAGTAATGTCTTAATAGTGGTCATTTTCTTATTGTTGAACCTCCACGGAGATTCTCGAAGATCCAGGGTAAGTATTAAAAAACCACCTTGCGGTGGTTTTGTGTGCCTCCACGGAGATTCTCGGAGATCCAGGGTAAGTATTAAAAAAACCACCTTGCGGTGGTTTTGTGTGCCTCCACGGAGATTCGAACTCCGGTTT
>CAYWVP010000061.1:0-9384 GCA_964461605.1 uncultured Anaerolinea sp. | reverse complement strand
GGGATATCCAGCAATTGCAACTGACCGATCATCTCAGGGGCGGTGCTGGTGGCTTTAAACCCGCCTGTTGAGCGCACAAGTTTGGCCATGAAGGAGACAGCCGCTATCACGGAAGGTTCCTCGATGGCCATCGGTACCACCACTTCACGACCGTTGACCAGGAAGTTGCGCGCAACGCCGAGCGGCAGCCCGTAGACGCCTACCGCGTTCTCGATCATGTGATCAGCCTGTTCCGGGCTTAGTCCGTGCGTGGCATCCAGCACGCGCAGTTCTTCAACGGGTACTCCCGTCTCAACGGCCAGCAGATCAAGGCGCTCGGACAGAGATAGTTCATAAAATTTTGGTTTGGATTTCTGCATAGCTATCCCGATTGCTTTATTGACGCATCAATCGTACTCGGCTGAAACTGGCAAAACCTATCAGGATTTTTCTTGTTCGTGTAACTTGTATAATGTGCCCGAATACCCAACGCTGAGTATTATGAAATATTTTATAGTAGTATTAATCCTGTAAATCTCGATCATCAGGAGCGAAAAATGAAGTTCCGGTCAATATTCATGGGAGTTTTGTGGGCGTTGATTTACCTTTTCCTGGTGCTGGCGCCCCTTTTCATCATGCTTACCGGACCGCGCGCACCGGGCAGAGAGTTCTGGCGAGATTTCTCGGTAAGCCTGGGTTTTATTGGGCTGGCAATGATGGCGCTCCAGTTCGTGTTGACCGCCAGGTTTAAATGGCTGAAAGCACCGTATGGCAGCGACCTCGTCTATTATTTTCACCGGCAGATTTCATTTGTTGCACTGATCCTCATTCTTTCCCATCCGCTCCTTTTGTTCATCTTTTCTCCGCAAACCCTGGCGTTGTTGAATATTTTCACTGCACCGTGGCGTGCGCGATTCGCTGTGGTTGCTGTACTCTCTCTGATCGGACTGGTTGTTTTTTCATTGTGGCGCAAGAAATTCAAAATTGATTATTACAACTGGCGGATATGGCACGGGAT
Source organism: uncultured Anaerolinea sp. (assembly GCA_964461605.1). GTDB lineage: Bacteria > Chloroflexota > Anaerolineae > Anaerolineales > Anaerolineaceae > UBA6107. The sequence goes on along the minus strand of CAYWVP010000061.1, from coordinate 8,387 downwards.
CCTGTCTGTAGTGGCAGTTGGCGCGGCGCTGGTTCATGTGGAAATGGCAGGATATTACGTCAGCACACCGCTTAAGAAAGCGCTGTGGATTGTCTACGCTGTGTTTTGGATTGGATTGCTGGTTTACACGCGCTTAATCAAACCATGGTGGCTGATCAAGCACCCTTACCGGGTGATGGAGGTTAAAGAGGAACGCGGCAACACCTGGTCATTAATCGTAGAACCTGTTGGGCACAAGGGGATCAGGTTCCACCCCGGCCAATTCTGTTGGATCAATCTGGGCTCTTCACCGTTTTCCGAAAAAGAACATCCCTTTTCCATCTCCTCAAGCGCTGCCAAACCCGGACAGATCAGTTTCACGATCAAAGAATTGGGAGATTTCACCAGGACGATCCGGCATACCCGGGTGGGCGAGACTGTTTACATTGACGGTCCTTATGGGGCATTCACAACGGAACGACACACTCACGCCCATGAATTCATTTTCATTGCTGGCGGAGTGGGGATCACGCCAATTATGAGTATTCTGCGTACGATGGCGGATCGTGGTGAGACGAGAAAGCTGGTCCTGTTTTATGCAAACCGTGATTGGGAAAGCATCACTTTTAGAGAAGAAATTGAAGCGTTAAAAACCAAACTTGACCTTCAGGTTAACCATGTGTTGGAGAAGCCACCGCAGAACTGGGAGGGAAAATCAGGGTACTTGAACAAGGAGATGCTCGAGGAGTTCATTCCTCCCGGGTTGCCGCACAACAGGGTGGAGGTATTTCTGTGCGGGCCACCGCCGATGATGCGGGCGGTCAACCGAATAATCCGGGAAATTGGGATTTGGCCGGGCGATTATCATTATGAGCGGTTTGATTTGGTATAAATGGTGATGAAATGAGAGAAAAGATCTCTACAGTATTTGCCGCGCTAATCGGCATAGTAAGTGTTGTGATTGCATTATTGTTCGCAGCCGTGCAAAGCGGCCTAATTTGAGGAGAAAGGGAAACAGAAAATGTTTATGGTTTTGGTCGTAATCGATGATCCTGCCAGGATGGACAAAGTGCTGGCAGGGCTTGCAGCAGGAGGGATCACGGGCGCCACGATCATTGAGTCAACAGGATTGCACCGCAAACAAAAAAAACACATCCCGATGCCATACCTTTACTCAGGCGCACAAACCGGTGAAGAGGACAATCTCACGCTTTTCGCGATCGTACCGGACAGAGCAACCGCCGAAAAATGCCTGGGAATTATTGAAGGCGTGGTGGGAGACCTGGCTCAACCCAACACGGGGATCTTCGCGGCGTGGGAACTTGACATGGTGAAGGGAATTTCCAGTTACGTTGCGGGTGAGGCAAAGGAATGATCTGGGTCAAATTCATTGCCCTGGCGGCAGTGATCGTAGTGGCCGCGAACTTCCTCGCCAAATACGGGGACGTGATCGCAATTCGTACCGGCTTGGGTGGAATGTTCATCGGCGTGCTTCTGCTGGCCGGTGCTACTTCACTGCCGGAGGTGCTGACCTCGATCAGCGCGGTGAACCAGGGAACGCCGAATATTGCTGCGGGAAACCTGCTGGGCAGCAACTCATTCAACATGCTGTTACTGGCGGTGCTTGATTTGCTGAATCGCAGGGCGCGTCTGCTGCGCACAGCGGCAAGGCGCCATGCGCTATCCGGCAGCCTGGCTATCCTCATGATCGCGCTGGTATTATATTTCCTCCTGGCGGATATTGAAACGAAGGTTTTATGGGTTGGTCTGGACTCGTTGATCATCGTCGCGGTTTACATCATCGCTGTGCGGTTTATTTCAAGCGAAGGACAGCCCGACAAAGCGAGCGAAAAAGTTGTTCCGGAGGGAACGGCAAAACTATGGGTCGGGATCGCCGGTTTTCTGGCGGCTGCCGGCGTGCTTATTCTGGTCACACCCGCGCTTGTCAGAACAAGTACTGAAATTGCTGAAGTGACCGGTCTGGGAACAACCTTCGTGGGGACCACCCTGGTAGCCCTGGTGACCTCGCTGCCGGAAATGGTAACCACCATCGCTGCGATTCGCATAGGTGCCAGTGACATGGCGATCGGCAACCTGTTTGGCAGTAACATGTTCAATATGTTCGCCCTGGGATTGACCGATTTCTTTTACACCGGTGGACGCTTCCTGGATGTGATCGATCCGGCTTTCGTGCTGGTGGGGATGTTGGGATTGCTGATGACAGCCGTGGCATTGGTGGGCAATCTGGCCAGATTGGAACGCCGCATCTGGTTTATTGAAGTGGATGCGCTGGCGTTGTTTATCATTTATATTTCGGGGATGTGGCTGCTCTATCAGAAAGGGTTGGGATGAGCCGCAAATGAACGTTCATATGGTTAGGCTGGCACATCTACCGCAAGAAATGCAGTTCAGGTTTTCCGGTCCTTCCCGACCGGAAACCGAGGAGTTGATCGTCAACACGATCGACCATTTTTTCCGGGTGACCGGTGGGTTGTATGGCATGAAGCAATCATCTCTTAGCTACTCGGTGTATCTGGATGCGAAGGGGGGCAATAACTTCCAGAAACGCGATCAGATCCACCTGAATCCATCCAGCCTGACCGCGTGGACGGTGACGCACGAACTTGCTCACTCGCTCGATGCGGCGCACGGCTGGCAATTATCACAGCAGATGAAAAAACACACCGGCAGCGGGTTCCCGTTAAAAGCCCTGCATTACGCGCATCCGGGCTGGAAGTTGTTGTGGTACCGCGTGGGCAGCCCGCCTCCCCCCTGCGGGATCGACAGGAACTTCAATTCAGTGGAGGATTTTGCTGAGACGGTCACGGCGTACATCTTTCCGGAGGAAGCGTACAGGAGAGCGCAGGTTCGCGGATTCCCGTACGAAAAATGGGGTTACACGCATTTCCATGACACACCCAGGGGGCAATTCTTCAAGCAATTGATCGGACGGGAAATAAAAACGACGCTTTCATGAGGAAAGCGTCGTAATTTTTGTGGGGAGGGATCAGTCAGCCGGGAAGGTTTCTTTGCATTCCGGGGCGTTGGAGCAGATGTAGACCTTGTGGGCTTTGAAGAGACCGGGTCTTGTCTTCAGGATCATCGGGGTGCCGCAAGCCGGGCAATCAGGCGTGTTCGAAAGGTCCATGAAAGGTGTTTTGTCCGGCAGGGAAGCTTCCTCGGTGTACCCGGACGGGCGGGTGATTACCGCTGTGGAGTGAGCTGCTGATGCTGTGGCAGCGACCGGTTGCAGGTTGGGACGGATGGCTTCAGGTTTCCCGGAGGGCTTGGCATCCTCTTTGACCGCTTCGTCGGGCAGGATGCGGCGGTAGCGCGTGGATTCGATGATCTTCAGAAATGCGCGTCCGTCATACAGGTAGATGGGTTTGCCTTCAGCCCACAAGCGCGCCTGGGGGGTGATCAACCCGGTGGTGACGAGTGCGCCGGCATCTGCTTCAGAGGCTCGCAGTACCCCGTAGAAATCACGCACGATCGGCTCGCCTACCTTGCCCTTGTATTTTTTGCACTGCACCAGAACGGTCTCGCCCTTGCGGGTGTGCACGATCAGGTCAATGCCGTGGTCGCCGGTGGAACCCACTTCCTCCACCCGGTTGCCCTGGTCGCGATACGTTTTTGCCACCAGCTTCTCGAACTCAGTAGGAGAGAGGAGTTGCATGTCGTCGATCGACTTGATCATCTGGTGTTTGCGGTGTTCTTCCAATGCGATGGCAAGCGCCAGCGGCATGAGGAAGAGGCCAACGAACAGGAAATAGCGGGTGTCCTGCGGGTCGGGTAACAACTGGAAGATTTCCATCTCGAAGTATTGGAAAACTGCCCGTAAGATGGCAAAGAGAACCCAGGTGACCACCAGGGATTTGATGGAAGTTCTCAGCATGGTCTTAAAGCCATCACGGCGTTTAAAAATACCAAAGAGAACCACCACGATCATTACCGGCCAGATTCCTGCCAGGAACCTGCCAGCGGTGATTAAGAGATCAAGGATCGTATCCATAGCCATACCTCCACACGAAATACAATGATTTATGGATATGTTGCATGAATGATGCCAGAATCCGCCTTGTGAAAGGCGGATTCTGGCAATTTAGACGGGGAACGAAATGATTAGATCTCCACAACCTCTCCCGGCTGCAGGAGCGTGACCCTGGTGGCGGTCTCTTTTGTAACGTTTTCCGCCCAGTCTGCCGGGTCCTGCTGAATAACGGGAAATGTGTTGTAATGGATGGGAATGACCGCTTTCGGGCGCAGCAGTTTCACCGCCAGCAATGCGTCTTCCGGACCCATGGTGTAATTGTCACCGATCGGGATTACAGCCAGATCAAGTCCCTCATCCCCGATCAACTTCATATCTCCGAAGAGACCGGTGTCACCTGCCATGTAGATCTTCTTTCCCTCAAGGGTGGTGAGCAGGAAACCGCCCGGGTTGCCGCCGTAAGAGCCATCAGGCAGCGCGGAGCCGTGCAGGGCATAGGTCATTTTTAGATAACCGAAGGGATGATGGAACCCCCCGCCGAGGTGCTGCGCGTGTGTCCTGAGACCCTGCCTGGCAAACCATTTGCTGATCTCGGCGTTGGAGATGATCGTTGCGCCGGTACGCTTGGCGATGGAAACAGCATCACCCACGTGATCGCTGTGCCCATGTGTCACAAGGATGTAATCCGCTTCCAGTTCGTCCGGATCCTGGCTGGTCTGGTTGTTGCCCGTGAAATACGGGTCAATCAGTAATATGTACCCGCCGGTATCCAGACCCAAAGTGGCGTGGCCGTACCAACGCAAAATGGTGGTGGTCATATATTCTCCTTCATTCTTTATTCATTGCTTTTTGGCTCGATAATTCCCGGCTGAACTCCTCCAATAGTGCTATCGTCTCGTTCATTTCCACCGTAGAGATCTTTTCAAATGGGGAATGAAAATATCGCTCAGTAGCGTTTTCAGCATTCTGGCGAATCTCAGATCCGAAGGACGTGATGCGCAGAAGTGTAGCCTCACGGGTGATCCATCCCCGCCGCAGCAACAACTCCACTGCCCGATGTGATTGGTCAAGGGAATTACCGCGTCTGGCAAGTGTCTGGAAGATCTGCTCAGGATTGGATCCCCGTTCCCGCCATAGCTGAGTGAGGATATCCCAGGCGTGACCGTTGCTTTCTATACCGCGCCAGGCAGCCAGGTGTGCATCATCCCGGAAGGCCTGTAATTCACTAAGGAACTGGTCAACGCGTGCCATCATGGGCGCCCGTGAACCGGGATCCAATCTGCGGGCGTGCCGGATACACCAGGTACCCGGCGGATCAGGGGCGGTGAGGCAGGCGTCGGTGAGCATTTTCAACCGGCTGGCCAGGTCCATCTGTTTGATCAACGGAAGAGATTTTATTTCCCCTAATACTTCGTAAACTGCTGTCAGTGTTTCTTTTAGTACTTCCATCCCGTGCTGTGTAATCCTGTATTGTCCTTCGGTCTCTGAAGCCACCATATCTACATGCATCATCTCCTGCAAAAGTGCGTGGTAATGTTCTGCCGCAGTGTATGGTGAACGGATGTTGAGGGTCTCAACATTCACAGGTTTGGGTTCAAAGGCGGGAAACGCCAGCAATAAAAAAAGAGATTGAAGGGAGATTCCATACTTCCGGCAACCGCGTTCGAAAACAGGATCGTAATATGCAGCCAGCGCCTGAGTTGCAGCCTCAATGGCGGGATAAAGTGTTTTTTGAGACATTCCCCTCCCATCCCCTTTTTGAACACAATGCCGGGTAAAGCGCAAGATTATTATTTCACAAAGACATGGTCTGTACAAGTAGGCATCGAGAGGAATCTTCTTTTTGAGTTAGATGATGAATTCTCCCAATTTTCCAACTTTACGATTATTTTTGCGTAAGTAAAGTGGAAAGCTTATACGAAGTTACAGTAATCGCCAGGAACTGGTGTCTAGTCGTGTATAATGAAAATGTTGAAGGAAGGTTACCATGGACTTGCTGCTTAATCCCAATATTGCATACATGATTTTAGTGGTTGGATTTGTTCTGGGTGTGCTGGCCTTGTTCACCCCTGGAACGGGTTTTCTGGAGGTTGGCGTGCTGCTGGCGATCATGTTGGCCGGTTACGCGATCATCCGGCAACCCATCAACTTATGGGCGCTGATCCTGCTCGCGGTTGGCGTGATTCCTTTCCTCATCGCGCTACGCAAATTTAAAAAGTGGTTATACCTGCTTCCTGCGATCGTCTCGATCGTTGTCGGGTCAGTATTCCTGTTTCGCACAGAAACCGGCAGTCCGGCGATCAACCCTGTGCTGGCCACACTGATGAGCGTCATAACAGTCGTGATGTTATGGATCATCGGACGCAAGGGTATAGAGGCGTTGCAGTTGCAACCGTCTCAGGATCTCTCCACCCTGATAGGTTTGACTGGTGTGGCGCGCAGTGATATCCGAAATTCCGGTACGGTTTACGTGGGGGGAGAGGAATGGACTGCACGCAGCGAGAAACTGATTAAAGAAGGATCACCCGCCAGGGTGACCGGTCGTGAAGGTTTGGTGTTATTGGTTGAACCGGTGGAAAAAGATAACTGACCGGTGATCAACTTGAAAAATTCATAAAGGAGGAACTATGTTTGGTGATGGAAATATCCTGATTTACTGCCTGGTTGGTGTTGCGATCATATTACTGGTCATCTTTTTTGCCGCGGCAATTAAGATCGTGCCGGAATATCGCCGGGTCGTCGTATTTCGACTTGGTCGCTGCATCGGTGCCAAGGGTCCAGGTTTGGTCCTGCTGATTCCGTTCGTTGACCGCCCGGTTACGGTTGACTTACGCGAGCAGGTGCGTGAGATCCCGGCACAGCAATCGATCACCCAGGATAACGCGCCGCTTTCGATCGACTTCCTGTGGTACTACAAGGTGTTTGATCCCGTGCAATCTGTTTTGCAGGTTCAGAACTTTGAACTGGCTGCACAGGGTATCGCCACCACCACGCTGCGTTCCGTCATTGGCGGCATCCTGCTTGATGGTGTGCTTTCCGAACGCGAGAAGATCAACACAGCGCTGCGCGCCCGCCTCGACGAAGTGACCGAGCGCTGGGGTGTCAAAGTGACCAATGTTGAAATCCGTGAGATCATCCCGCCGCGCGACGTGCAGGATTCAATGAACCGCCAGCTAACGGCTGAACGAACCCGCCGTGCTGTGGTCACCGAATCAACAGGTAATCGTGAAGCTGCCATTAACGTGGCACAGGGTGAAAAACAGGCCAACATCCTCCGCGCTGAAGGCGAGAAACAGTCTGCCATCCTCAAGGCGGAAGGCGAACGCCAGGCCCAGGTATTGAAAGCGGAAGGTTACCAGCAGGCGCTGGAAGCCATCTTTGCCGCCGCACAGAATATCGATCAGAAAACCATGACCTTACAGTACTTCGAAACACTCAAGAGCATGGCCTCAGGTCCTTCCACCAAGTACATCTTCCCGATGGAGTTCACGAGTCTGATCAGTGATTTTGTGAAGAAGAACAAGGAATAAGAATTTAGTCGATTGATTTTGCAGGCCGGATGACCCACCCGGCCTGCAATTGTTTATAATTATGCTATGGAAGAACACACACCGTTTTTCAGCCTGGAAAAAGCCACACTGAGTGACCTGAGCCAGTTAAGTGAAATGGAAAAGATCTGCTTTCCCATCGATGCCTGGCCGCTGCTTGAAAGGATCGGCGCGCTGATTCTTCCGGGATGCGTACGCATCAAAGCGGTTTACACCGACAAGATGATCGGTTTCGTGGGGGGAGATATCCGCAGGTTTTCCGGCACGGGGTGGATCAGCACGATCTCTGTATTGCCGGAGTACCGCCGCATGGGAGTGGGTGCAGCGTTGCTGCTGGCGGCTGAACAGGAAATGGGCATGCCCAAAGTAAAGCTTGCCGTACGCAAATCCAACCTGGATGCACAAAAGCTTTATCTACAAAACGGTTACACAAAAATTGAAACCTGGGCGAATTACTACCAGGGTGGTGAAGACGCCGTAGTCATGCTAAAAAATATTCAGATCGGCAACGCGTAGGGGAATGATAGGGTAGCAGTTGTTGACAATTATTGACATTGGGGCTAATATAAAAGTAACTCAGGAGACATGATCACCATGCGAGTATTGGTTTACCATACTGGAGGATTCATCTAAAGGCACGCTATCATTCCGCGTGCCTTTTTGCTATCAAATACCTAAAATAAGGAGCTTTACGAGATGGATTACAGCATGATCGGTAAGATCGAAAAAGCAAAACGCTACGCCCAGGAGCGCGAGCGGTTCGAATTCCATTCGTTCAAGGTTACTGTGAAGGGTAACAACAATTCTCATGAAGTGGCTTATGAAGATGGCACATGGAAATGCGATTGTGAATTTTTCCAAACCCGCGG
>CAYWVP010000060.1:4585-9408 GCA_964461605.1 uncultured Anaerolinea sp. | reverse complement strand
AGAAAATGATACAGATAAACAGCACAATCCCGAGCAGAATGGAAATAGCAGATGCGTATCCAATCCGGAATGATCCGAAGGATGCCTGGTATATCATGATCGGCAGATGTGTCGTAGAGCCAGCTGGTCCACCGCCAGTTACCATCCAGATGAGGTCAAAATAGGTGGCGGTCCACACGATACGGAGTATGACCAGGACGATCGTAGTGTTGCGCAATTGAGGTAAGGTAATAAATCGGAAAGCTTGAAGTTTATTAGCGCCATCAACATTGGCAGCCTCGTACAATTCCTTATTGATTCCCCTCAAAGCTGCCCAATAAATTAACATCGGGAATGGATAAGACCGCCATACATTAACGATAATTAATAATGCCATCGCTCCGCCATATAATGCCAACGGAGATTGCCTGTAATCGATCAAACCGAGATCTTGCAGCCATTTGCTCGCGATGCCATAATCACCATTGAAAATCCATTTGGTGATCAATGCGATCGCCACAGCCGGTACTACATAAGGGATTAAAAGGAAACTTCTTAAGAATGCGCCTCCCCGGATCTCACGGTTAATCAACAATGCCAAGGCCAAGCCCAAAACCAGCTGACCAATAACAGAAAAAAACGTCCAGATCACCGTATTCCATGTGTATTTCAAAAACATTTTGCTGGAAAATAATTTCACATAATTTTCTAACCCAATAAAGTTGTATTCACTTTTCATCAACTTGGCATCTGTAAAGCTCAGGACCAAATTGCTGATCACCGGATACAGAACAAATATCGCCAGGAATAAAATCGTTGGAAGGATGAATAAAAACCCTAGAATTTTTCTTCTCGTATGAAAATTTGAGAAAAAATTAGTCCCCCGCCTTGATGATCCTACATAGGACTGTTCACCATTAACCATAATGAGTGCCTTAATATGTCCATTCGGTGTTTTGTGCCCCATCGGATGCAGTGAGGATATTCTATATGCATCCGATGGGGTCGTTCTGAAATTAATGTAACACTTTTTTGTCCGGCTTGTACTCCCGAAGAGTAATCAAAGGTTATTCACCAATTATGCTGAGCTGTTCCTGCAGCATTTCATCTATATAGTCTACTGCCTCTGCGGACGTCATCTGTCCCAACGCGACACTTTGCATCGCTTCACCGAAGAAAGTGGTGGCTTCGATTTGAGAGGACATCTGGCTCAGACCATGCTCCATCCCGTACCAGTACCAGTCGCTATTTTCAAAAGCTTCAGTGATGGTGGTGATCTCATCCTGGAACATTGCTACGGACGGATCCTGTTTGTAGATTCCGAGTGCTGTGTACATTGACGGGAAGGCAAACATCGGACGGGATAGTGCCCGCTCAGCGGCTCGTTCAGGTGTGTAAAGCAGCTTCATGATTTCTTTGGTGAGCGCGATCTTCTCTTCGGAACCCTGGCTGCTGGCCACAAATGCATAACCGCTGCCGAAGGAACCAAATTTCGTTCCAAACTGACCCGGGAGGTCGAAACGGCCTAGGTTGGCAACCATATCCGGATTGTTCGTTTGGGCAAGGCCAATCACTGCACCCATATCCAGGGTCATCGCAACGGTCCCTTCAACGAGCGCGTTTCGATATTCATTCCAGGCCCACTCGGTTGCAGACGGCGGCGATACTTTCTTATACAGGTTGACCACGTAATCAAGGACTTCTGCGGCCTTTTCCTTCTGTTTTCCAAAAACGTATTCTCCCGTGACTGGATCAAAGGTGTAAACGCCTGCGGAATAGAGGAACTCGTAGTACGTTTGCGGTGCGACCTGTACGGGATTCATTGGAACGGGGAAACCGAAGACGTCGATGTTGCCATCGTTGTTCTCATCTATGTTAAGAGCTTCTGCAACTGCTTCAAACTCATCCCAATCCGTGGGGATTGCCAGGCCTTTTTCTGCAAACAGGTCTTTCCGGTACCAAACTGAGGTGTGCATCGCCCAGTCAGGGATGCCCCAGGTTTGATCGTCAGCGGAGAGAACGCGCAGGTAGGTCGGGATGAAATCGACACGACCAACCTCATCAATAACATCATCCAACGGCGTAATCATATCCTGCGAATACAGGTAAGCTACCCCGGCAAAGTTCGTGTGCATGATATCGGGCACTTCACCTGATTCCACGGCGGTTGCCAGCTTGGTGTACATGTCTTTGAAGGGAACTGCTTCCATGACGATCTCTACACCTAATTCAGCGGCAATCTCAGTGAATTGCTTTGTCAATACAATCTGCTGAGCTTCAGCTGTCAGGTTTGACCAGATCACCAGTTTTTGAGGTTCTTGCGCTTCGGCTGGTGCTTCGGTTACAACCGCAGCGGGAGCCTCAGTCGGTGATACTACCTCGGCCACCTCAGTTGGTGCAGGGGCTACCACATCCTGGGTTGGCACTGGAGTTTCTGCGCATCCTGGTAACATAAACACCATCAATATTGCTGTCAGCAGAAGAGCTAAAGTTTTACCTGTTTTCATTTCTTTCTCCTTTTTTGATTTTTTGTGAATTTTTCAGATAATCGCCCGCTGATTGAGCAAGGCTGCTTGAAGCATTTCTATATCGACTTTACGAGGCGAGGTGCCCATCTCCACTGCGATAGCAGCTGCAGTTCCTGCTGCTTCGCCCATAGCCATGCATTGCGCCATGCATCTGATGCAATTCGCAACTTCGGCTTCATAAGAGACGCATCGTCCGGCTACTAAAAGCCCTTCCACGTTTTGCGGTAGCATGCATCTGTAAGGGATGGTCATTGATCTGCCTGGATCGAGATCGTATACATTCATCGTAACGCCATCGGGAGTGTGCGCGCCTGCGGGCATAGCCCCTCTACCAATGCTATCTTCAAATTCTCTTGCCGCGAGGAAATCATCCAGGGTAACTTTGTAATCGCCGATAATGCGTCGACTTTCTCTGATTCCGAGTAGACTGGCAATTGACGATAAGTAAGCATTTTCAAAACCGGGGACGTACAACCTTAAAACTTCTGCCACATCATATAGACACTTTTGAGATACAGTCTCCTGTTCTGCTCGGTCATCAAAACCGGCAATACTATGCGCCTCAGTTGCTCCGGAACAATTGATCATCAGTTCACCCGGATTCGGCGTTGAGGTAAATATGGCAAGCCAATTTCGCAGATATTCGAGATGAGCTGGAAGTTGAACATGCTCGAGCTCATCCTTAAGACCGAAGTGCATCAAACCGGGAAATGTCTTGAAGTCGCGCCAGGCGGGAGGTACTTCTGCATCATATACGGGCGGGTTATCCTGATAGTACTTCTTGAGCTTTTCCATGTTAATTCCGGCCATTTTTCCCATCAACGTCATTGGCTGGATTTCTTTCCTGGGTCTGATCTCATATGGAGCTCCTGCCTTGGCTGCCACAACCGCATCGCCACTACAATCGATGACAACATTTGCATGGATTTCCATTGGTTCCATTTCAGATAGAACGACTAAGCCTGAAACCTTATTGCCCTCCATGATAACGTCCGTGATGATCGTGTTCAGATAGACCGAGAGTTGCGGTTCACGCTTGACCATCTCGTCTAAAACAACCTTGGCGACCTCCGTGTCATACAGGTAGCAGACATCTGTATCCGGATCTTCTTCAACGATTGCGTTACGTTCCTTGAGAATATCCCTCAATTCCCAGGCGATGCCTTTCACGATCACTTTCTCTTTATCACTAAAACCGACCCAGGCGCCCAACATCCCGGCGGTAAACTGACCCCCCAGGCAGCGTTGCTTGTCAACGATCAAAGTTTTCGCTCCGTTTCGAGCCGCGGCTATTCCTGCAATTACACCCGCTGTTCCGCCACCTGCGATCAAAACATCGACTTTTTTTGATTTCATATAATTTTCCCTAAAAATACATCACATTTGACTGGATCATTTATTAGAAATTAGAGGTAACCGTATTCTTTTAGTACCGTCTTCAGGGTTACCAATACATCAGCCGGTAGCTCGGAGATAACCGGTTTACGACAATAACCTGCGTCAACACCGCGTAGCTTCATTCCTTCTTTAATGATCTGCAACCAGGGGGCGGGCATACCACCAGCAGTAGGCTTAGTGAAAAGAGGCAGATATGGACGGATTTTTTCGAAATGCGCTTTCATGGCCTCTTCCATTTTTCTCTCTTTGGCCAGATGGTAGACTTCAGTGTTCTCCTTGGGGAACAGGTTGCCGGTTCCGCAGACCCAACCGTCACACCAGCAGCTCAGGCTTTCTACCGGGCAAATATCGTAACCGTAGAAAATGCCAAAACCATCATCGGTCATGTAACGCAGATCCTGCTGTCTGAAGACATCAGCCTGGCGCTCTTTGACTGCATCAATGAACCCTTCGTTGTATAGTTTTGCCATGAACTCGTCAGTCATCAGGCAAGTGGAATAGTAAGGGTTGTGATAAATCATGATGGGGATGTCAATTGCCTTACGAAGAGTTGAATAATGTAGTAGAAGTTCATTCTCATTTGGAGACATGTACCAGGGCGTAACCACCATGACCCCGTCTGCACCATCAGCCTCAGCTGCGACGGACATTTCCACCACGTCCCTGGTCCGGTATGCGCCTGTGGAGACAACAACCTTGATTCTGCCAGCCGCAGCCTTGATGGTCTCACGGTTCACAGTAATCTGTTCATCTTTATTCAGTGCAATCATTTCGCCGGTGCTGCCTGAAGGGATGATGCCGGTAACGCCATTTTTTACCAGAAAGTCCGTGCATTCCTTAATTCCACTAAAGTTGATCGATTCATCCGCATTGAAGGGAGTAACGATCGGGATATAAATGCCTTTCAATTTTTCCTTT
>CAYWVP010000060.1:1889-4485 GCA_964461605.1 uncultured Anaerolinea sp. | reverse complement strand
ACATTTCGCATTCTAAAGACGTTAGAACAATCCGGTTGGGTCTTCCAATTTAATGATCGCCGCTACATCACCGGACAGAAGATCAGCTTTGTCACTGAAAAGAACAATCTATTTCTTGCTTTACGAGAAGTTGCGCAGTTTGTGATGACAGAATACACCGCAAAACATGGTCAAGCGATGAACCTGACTGTTCGGGAAGGATTACATTGCACGATCCTGCAACAGTCCCGGACGAACAAGTTCATCGACTATGTACCGCCGTTGTTCTCCAAACTGCCAATATACGCCACCGCGGGTGGGAAGATTCTGCTTTCAGAATTACCCATCAACCTGGTTGATCAAATCATCAATTCAATCGAAATGAAGCCTTTGACCAGCCACACGATCACGGATCCTAAGCAATTCTGGCAGGTGTTGCTGGAAACTGCAAAGCAGGGATTTGCTATCGATTATAAAGAATCTGCAGAAAATGGATGTTGTATTGGTGTACCTGTTCGTGATCACGAAGGCACCATTATTGCCGCGCTCTCTTTCAGCGGCTTTATTGGCATCGAGGATCCGCAAGAATTACAAAAGTATCTTCCAATATTACATGAAGCATCCGAAAAGATCTCCCATAGTCTTTACACTTGTTGGGAAAGATAAAAAAGGATTGTGAGACGAACTTAGAATCTATTGATCTAGGTTTTTTGACGAATACAGAGTTGATCAGATAACAATAGATTCGCTTGGACATCCAATCAATATGCATTAAGAATCTACCCTTACCTTAAGTAAAAGATTTCCACAATTGTTGGCGCGTTGACAATTATTCATAACTCCAATGCATTGCAGAGTAATGTAAGATATTAATGAATATTGTTCTTTGAACCTGGTAATTTACTAACTGAACGCCAGGAAAACAAGGCATAAAACACGCTCCTGACTGTGAAATTTTTATCAAAATTCGTAAAACCCCGGGCGCAAGCATAGTCCTCGCCTATTGATTGGATTATTGCATCAGACGTCTCAATTTTGATGTATATTATTGAAAATGAGAAATTTCTAGTTTATTCCCGCATAGTTTTCCCAGCTTCAGACATCATCATCTAGTTTACTTTTTTACTGACAGGAGAATACAATGAAGGGTTATGCTCAGGAATTTCTACATCGTCGATTCGTTGTTTTTTTGGTCTTTACTTGTACAATTTTTTTCATACTGGGATGTAATTTGTTTTCAGCAAATTACTGGGTTCACCGTTTGGATGACGTGGAAACAGGTCAAGAGGCAGAATCAATTCCCTCAACCACCAGCAACAACGTGAAACCATCGACTGGTTCAAGTTTCGATTCCAAGTGTTTGAACTCACCAGGAACGGAACCCTGCCCAATAGATGCGTGTGTTGCTTATAAAGGCGAATACACAGCCAAGCATGAGATCACAAGTGAATTGTTCGGTAAGGCGAACCCAAGTGATTATCAGTGTTGTGCAGAATTCCAATTTACAAACTCAAGTGGTGCAGATCTGATGGTATTCGAGCACTGGGTATCGGAGTTTGATGATAATTGGTATCCTAAGCTTTACCCCGCCCAAAAACCTTCTCAACCCGGCAATTGCACAAATTACTTCATCCGGAAAGATGGAAAAGAGACGATCGCCAAGGGTATTACAGAGATTATCGTTTTGTATGCAAACCCTCACTGTGATTGGATCGAATGGGATGAACCTGAGCTTGTCAAGTACCGCGAGCCAGTTGAGGCTGGCTGTTATTCTAACTAGGTAGAGAACGCCCCTCTAAACACGTTGTTTTGTTTGATTGTCTTGTCTTTATCAAGCCATTAATCAGAATTGTCCGGGCTTAGGATCCATTTTTACTTTGTCATATTCATGCCATCAATCTCTTTAGATTTCTTACAATCTGCCTGTAAACTGGAAATTACTACAGTCACTTTTACACAAGTTAATCAATGCCAACTTGTTATGGCTGGTTTTGGACTATGGAAAACTATTTTTTGAGGGGAAGCCATGAAAATAGCCCCCAATGAGTAATTTCGGAGATTCCTAAAGAAATTGGCGCGCGCAAGCCCCGGTTGATTAGCAGATCTAATAATTCTTATCCCCGCGCTGCATGGCCTCTGCCATGGATATGCCCGCCATCATCAATCCAATTTGATCCACGCTTGCCTCGTCCCGCCCCACGATGCCCATGATGCGCCCTTCATATAAGACGGCAATGCGGTCTGAGAGGACGCGGACCTCATCAAGATCTTCTGAGATCAGGAGGATGGCCGTGCCTTCTTCGCGCTGCTGCAGCAAGCGTTGATGGATATACTCGGTCGCACCGATATCAACCCCGCGGGTGGGTTGAGAGGCAATCAACACCTTGGGCTGACGGGAAAGTTCACGCGCCAGGATCAACTTCTGAATGTTGCCACCGGACAGGTTTTTTATCGGTGTGTCCAGGCCGGGAGTTTTCACGCTAAATTTGTTCACCAGGTCAGCGGCGTGCTTGCGCATCCGCGTAAAATCAAGGAACATGCCATGCGTATATTTGGGTGAAGCGTGGTCATGCAGAAAAACGTTTTCCTGCACAGAAAACTCGCGGATCGCCCCGTC
>CAYWVP010000060.1:0-1789 GCA_964461605.1 uncultured Anaerolinea sp. | reverse complement strand
GGCTCGTCCAGGATGATGAGGCTCGCGCCGCGGTACAACGCCTTGATGATCTCGACACGTTGCTGCTCTCCGACCGAGAGCTGCCAGACATACGCAGAGGGGTCCACGGATAATCCGTACAATTGCGAGAGTTCGCGAATACGTACCGCAACCTTGTTCAAATCTAAAACCGGTTCGCGGCTTGACCGCAACCCCAGGGCCACGTTTTCTGTTACGGTCAGCGTGGGAACTAACATGAAATGCTGATGGATCATCCCGATGCCAACGGCGATGGCATCCGCGGGGGAGTTGAAGGTGTGGGGTTTTCCGTTGATCAGGATCACCCCTTCGTCCGGGCGGTATAAGCCGTAAAGCTGGCGCATCAGCGTACTTTTACCTGCGCCATTTTCACCCAGGAGGGCGTGAACCTCACCCCGGTTTACATCGAAACACACCCGGTCATTTGCCAACACCCCCGGGAAATACTTGATGATGTCGCACATCTCAACCCGCTGGATCTGCTTTACTTCGTTGATCTGTGCATCAGGTACCATCAGATTACCTCAAAAAGATTGAATTGTTTTCTAGGGGAAGTGAGTCTCGGCAGAACCTCACTTCCCCCGGGGAAATATGCCCTATTTCATCTTAAGATGAAACAAGGTCCAGAATTCTGATCTATGGTTCTACTTTTATCGCACCGGAGATGATATCAGCAATTGCTTTATCACCAGCGGCTTTCACATCGGCATCAAGGGCGTAGCCGGGGTTGTAGGCGATCTTGAGTCCACCGTTCTCCAGGCGAAGGATGTAAGTCTTACCGCCCAGGGTGCCGGCTTTATTCTGGCTGATGATCTCTCTGAGCATCCCGGTCCAGTCATACACCTGGCTGGCAACTACCAGTTCAGGAGCAAGGGAAGCCTGATCCTGTTGGGTGCCAAACCACAGCACAGCACCGTTTTCCTTGGCTGCACCTATGGAACCCACCACGGATTGCGATGAACCGGTCAGGATGTCCGCACCTGCGGCGATGTGGGTCTTGGCGGCTTCGGTCATTAGAGCCACATCCGAGAACGATCCGGTCCAGGTCATGGAGACGGTCATGGCTGGATCAACCGAGGCAACTCCCTGCACAAAACCATCAATGTAGGTCTTCGCATCGCCAACTTCGACCGGACCTGTTACACCGATAGTTTTTGAGCTGGTCAACAAGGCCGCGAGGACACCATTGACATAGCCACCCTCTTCAGCAGCGGCGGTGTACGCATACACGTTGGCCATACCAAAGGTATTAACGTCAGTTCCCCATGCAAAGGTGATATCAGGGAAGTCAGGCGCAATTTCCTGCACAGAAGAACCGTACTGTGAACCATGCGCGATCACCACATCAAAACCCTGGCTCGCGTAATCGCGGATGGCTGTTGCGGCATCCGGAACTTTGAACATGTTCTCCGAATACTTGATCTCAAGGGCTGATTCTCCACCCATCTCTTTTTGCATGGCGATGAGGGCATCATACATGGACTGACTGAATGCCAGATCGGTAATGGCACTCGGCATGACCACGGCGATCCGGAAAGTTTCGACCGGAGCGGCTGTGGGGGCAGGTTTGGCGCAGCCCGCAATGAGCATTGCCACTAGAACCAATACTACGATCATTCTCTTGAACATTTTCGACCCTCCTTTGGGGTTTTGGGGTTTTTCAACTCTCGCCTCTTTCAAAAGGCTTATTCAAAGCTGCCGGCGCACGTACCCGGTTGATGGCGATTGCCAGGGCAGCGATGGTCAATATGTAAGGGAGCATGATGGCGAC
>CAYWVP010000059.1:0-9443 GCA_964461605.1 uncultured Anaerolinea sp. | reverse complement strand
ATTCCGGCGGGCGCGCCATCGCTGATATTCCCCTCACCGACCTGTGTGGTCCCGGTGTTGTGGCGGATATCTCCGACATTGTTTCAGATTACAGCATCTACACGCCTGAAATGATCCTCAAGAAGGTGGAAGTCAAGAAGGGCGACATCCTCATCATCAATACCGGCTACCACAAGTATTCGTGGGATCAGAAGGCAGTGCACAATAAAAATGCGCAGGGCGGTGTAGAGGGAATGGAATTTGGTTTCCTGGTGCGCCACCCGGGCCCATCCCTCGACTTCTACAAGTGGGCGATGGATATGGAACTCAAGGTCATCGGCGTCGATTGCGGTTCTGCTGAGCACCCCATGAACACCCCCATCCGCCGCTGGCACGAAGACCACTTCAAACTCGCCGAAGCCAAACTGGTAAAGGAAACCGGCAAGACCTGGGACGAGACCTTCCCGCAGGGCGAGTATTACAAGACCACCCATATCGACATGCCCAAGAAGCATCTCGTACTGGCTGAAGCGATCGTGGGTGACATAGACAAGCTCAAGAACAAGCGCGCCTGGATCTCCATTATGCCGATCCCCTTCATGGAAGTCGAAACCGCGTGGAGCCGCGTGTTCGCCTGGACAGCCCCCAAGGGTATGACCGAAGAAGAGTTCATCGATCAGATGAAAAAATCTCAAATGATCGATATGACCGTGCCATTCAGCGTTCAGACCCCGCAGTGGCTCAACTACGTACCCCTCACCGTCACATACACCAAGCGCGTGGGTGGACAGTACTTTGGCATGGGCCGCAACGGCTCGATCTGCAACGCCAGCATCCACCTCGGCACCCACATGGACGGCGAGAAGCACTTCTTCCCCAATGGCCGCACCATTGGCCAGGTACCGCTCAAGGATTGGGTCGGCCCCGGCGTCATCGCTGACATCTCCAAACAGGTATCTGATTCAAGCGTGTACACCCCGCAGATGATCATGGACCAGGTCGAGGTACGCGAGGGCGATATCCTCATCATCAAGACCGGTTGGAACAAGTTCGGCTGGAACAGCAAGGATTCCGACGAATTCCGCTACATGGTCAAGCACCCGGGTCCCTCACCTGATTTCTCCGCCTGGGCGATCAAGATGAAGATCAAGTGGATCGGTGTTGATGCCGTTTCCGCTGATCACCCGATGAACACCATCATGCGCATCTGGCACCCCAAGACCTTCGCTGAAGCCAATGCCAAGTTGGTCAAGGACTTTGGCAAGGACTGGGATCAGCTCTATCCGCTCAAGGATTTCTACCAGGATATGCACCTGAACCTGTTCCCGCACACGATCGTGCACGCCGAAAACCTGGCTGGCGAACTCGCCACTGCTAAGAGCGGCCGATACTACATCGGTTGCTACCTGCAGAAAGCCATGGAGGCTGAATCCATGTGGGGCCGCTTCGTTGCCTTCAAAGAGTAATTTGATGTGATTTCGAAACCTTCAGGGGAAATTCTCCCCTGAAGGTTTTTTGCATCATTTTCACCAAGTTTTTTTCCTGAAAAATTCGAAAAGCGAAACCCCAGGATTCAACACCCTCAAACAAACAGGAGGTAGTAATTAATGAAGCCAGTAAATTTTGATTATTATGCACCTTCCAGCGTTGATGAAGCGCTGGATACACTGGCGGAACTTGGCTACGATGGAAAAGTTCTCGCAGGCGGTCAGAGCCTGATCGCTGCGATGAACTTTCGCATGGCAAGACCAAGCGCGCTGGTGGACTTAAATAATGTACCTGAACTCTCTTACATCAAACCAACCGCTGATGGCGGGCTGTCGATCGGTACAATGACGCGTGTTTTTGATGTTGAACACAGCGCGGAAGTGATCAAACGCTTTCCCCTGCTGCTTGAAGTATCCAAATACATTGCCCATCCGCAGATCCGACGCCGCGGCACGTTCGGTGGCGCCATCGCACACGCAGACCCCGCCGGTCAGCTGCCGAGCATCTCGGTGCTGATGAACATGCGGGCACTGATCAAGAGCAAAGGCGCAGAGCGCTGGGTGGATGGACAGGATCTGATCATTGGACCTTTCATGACCGTGATCGAACCGCACGAGATGCTGGTTGAACTTGAACTCAAACCCTGGCCGGCGCGAACAGGTTCCAACTATGTCCAGGTATCCCGCCAGAGCGGCGGATATGCCCAGTCCGCGGTTGCCTCCATCGTAACGCTGGATGAAAATGACCGCTGCAAGGACGTCCGCATGGTGTTGATGAGCGTGGGAGAAGTTCCCATCCTCTCGCAGAAAGCCGGCGAGATCCTGGTTGGTAACGCACCTACCAGGGAAGCGATCGAAGAGGTCGCAGAGTTGACTGTCACCACGGAAATTGATCCCGCGACTGATTTGCATGCCACCGCTGACTACCGCCGCAGCATCACGCGCGTACTGGTCGTGCGTTCACTCACTGAAGCTTTTGAACGCGCGAAAAAAGGAGGATAACATGAGCAATAAACTCTTTCCCATTACTGTTACTGTAAACGGCGTGGAATATAAACGCGAGGTGGAAGCCCGCCTGCTTTTGAGCGATTTTCTGCGCCACGACCTCGGTCTGCTGGGAACGCATGTCGGCTGCGAGCACGGCATCTGCGGTGCTTGCACCATCCTTTTTGATGGCGGGGCTGTTCGTTCCTGCCTGATCTTTGCGGTTCAAGCCAACGGCCACGAGATCCGCACCGTGGAATCACTCGGCACCCCTGATAACCTGCACCCGTTACAGCAGTCCTTCCACGAAAAACACGCTCTGCAGTGCGGTTTCTGCACACCTGGTTTCCTGATGACCCTGGTACCCTTCCTTGAGGAAAATCCGAACCCCGGTGAAGATGAGATCCGTGAAGCCATTGATGGAAACATCTGCCGGTGCACAGGATATGAGAAGATCGTCGAGGCTGTGCAGGATGCAGCCGCGAAAAATTCTCAGGCTAAGTGAAGCGAGGTGAACCGTGACTGAAAAATACTTTGGTAAACCAATCAAAAGGTTAGAAGACAAGTACATGCTGACGGGCAATGTCAAATACGTGGATGACATTGAAGTTCCCGGTCAGTTGCATGCTGCTTTCCTGCGCAGTGATTATGCGCACGCCAGGATCCTGAAGATCGATGCAAGTGAGGCGTTGAAACGCCCGGGTGTCGTGGCGGTTTACACTGCTGAAGATTTCGGCGATTTCTGGAAGCCCGGTCCGCTGCAGGTACCCCCTCCAACAGCCATCCCCGGTTCTCAGTTCAACGCGCGTACCCTGGTGCCTATCGCCAAGGACAAGATCCGCTATTCCGGTGAAGTACTGGCTGTTGTGATCGCAGAATCCCGCTACATTGCTGAGGATGCCTTTGATGACATCATCGTCGATGTGGATCCGCTGCCGGCTGTGGTCGACCTGGAGAAAGCCTGGGAAGACACCTCAGTGCTGGTACACGATGATCTGTCCTCCAATATGGCTGCCCTGGTCACCCAGGAAGTCGGTAATTACGAGGAAGCGAAGAAAAACGCTGATGTGGTCGTGGCCAAGCGCATGCTCATCGAGCACGTGGCGGCAGCCGCCATGGAAAACCGCGGTTTCATCGCCAGTTGGGATGAACAGAACCAGGTGATGACCATCTGGGCTGGTACGCAATCGCCACTCACGATCAGGGGATCCGTTTCCCGCGCGTTGGGTCTGGCCGAAAGCCAGGTACACGTCATCACCCCATACATCGGCGGCGGCTTTGGACCGAAGGTGATGACCTCCCTTGCGGATGATGTACTCCTGCCGTTGATCTCCAAGAAGTTGAAACGGCCGATCAAGTGGATCGAGGATCGCCGTGAGAACTTCCTGGCCACGACCTCTGAACGCGACCAGGTACACCATTGCGAGATCGCCCTCAAGAAAGACGGAACCATCCTCGGATTCAAGGATGTCTTCTATCACAACACGGGTGCGTATGACTCATACGGCATGACGGTTCCTTTGAACACACAAACTCACACCATCAGCAATTACCGCATCCCGAACTTCTACAGCGAGATACGCATGGTCTTCACCAACCAGATGGTGGTCACCCCTGTGCGTGGCGCCGGACGCTCTGAAGGCGTGTTCGCCATGGAACGCATGGTCGACTTTGCCGCCAAAGAACTGGGCATCTCCCCGGTCGAACTGCGCAGGAAGAACCTCCTGAGGGTCGAAGAACTACCTCTAAAGACCGGCATCATCGGTCAGGACTTCGTCGCAAACATACTGGACAGCGGCGACTACCTGGGCAACTACGAGAAATGCCTTGAAGTGATCGAGTATGAAAAATTCCGCAAGGAGATTCAGCCTGCAGCACGCAAAGAAGGCAAACGCGTGGGTATCGGCGTGGTTGCTTTTACTGAAGGCACTGCGGTTGGACCTTATGAAGGCTGCAAGATCACCGTCAGCACCAGCGGTAAGGTGACGATGACATCCGGCTACAGCACCCAGGGGCAGGCGCACCAAACCGTGTTCGCTCAGATCATCGCCGATCAACTGAACGTTAAAGTTGAGGACGTGAGAGTGGTCACTGGTGATACCAACCAGTTCGCGTGGGGCGCCGGTACCTTCGCCAGCCGTGGCGCTGCGCTTGTTGGCGCAGCCACTTACCTGGCAGCCCAAAAAGTTCGTGCAAAAATCTTAAGCACGGCCAGCAAAAAGCTGGAAGTGCCGGAAGAAGAGCTTGACCTCTGCGAAGGCAGCGTGTGCGTTAAAGGACAGCCTGAAACCACCATTCCACTTGGAATGCTGGCAGTTTTGGCTAATCCGATGCGCGGTGTGGTGGAACCCGGCGTTGAGCCCGGTCTTGAAGCCACCGCTTACTACGGACCTCCGCACGGCTCCACCGGATGCGGTGCGATGGGCGTCATTGTATCGATCGATGAAGAGACCTGCAAGCCAGTCATCGAAAGAATGGTGATGGTGGATGACTGCGGTACGATGATCAACCCGTTGATCGTTGACGGGCAGCTGCAGGGGGGCATCTCCATGGGCATCGGCAACACCTTGTACGAGCGCCTGGTCTACGATGAAAACGGTCAGCTGGTGACAGCTTCGTTTATGGATTACCTGATGCCGCTGGCAACTGACATGCCGAAGAAACTGGACATCGTGCACAACCACGCTGAAAGTTCGCTGAAGGTGAATCCCCTGGGCATAAAAGGCGTTGGAGAAGCAGGCGCAATCCCGCCCGGACCTGCCATTGTGCAAGCGCTTGAGGACGCTTTCCCGGATACCTCTCTTGAGATCCTGGAAACCAACCTGAGCCCAAGCCAGATCTACGAGTATCTTAAAAAAGCAAAGTAAACCTGAATCGGGTGTAAAATTAAGTGTTACGCCGATCAGTAAGAAAAATGGAGGTTTTATTACATGAAAGTTGAAGGTGATCACCTGTTTAAAGCACCTCGTGAAGTCGTATACGAGATGTTCAATGATCCGAATGCACTCGGAGCCGCAGTTCCCGGGATGCAGAAAATGATCAAAATCGACGAATCCCACTACGAAGCTGTGCTGGGTATTCGGGTTGGTCCAGTTTCTGCCAACTTCTCCGGAAATCTCACCCTGACCGATGAGGTTCCCCCTGAAAGCGTCACCCTCATTATCGAGGGTAAAGGCGGAGCAGGTTTTGTCAAAGGGGTCGGGTACGTGAAATTTGAAGACCTCGGTGACCAGACCACCTTGTTGAAATATACGGGTGAGGCCAATATTGGTGGAACTCTTGCCAGTGTAGGGCAGCGGATGATCGACAGCGTCGCGAAATCCATGTTCAAGACTGTGTTCGAGAAATTAGATAAAATCTTGGAGGAGAGATGGCAGAAGAATTAGAAAAAAAGGTAACGGAGACAGAAGAAGAAGGCAAGAAGAAATTCATGGAAGTTGCTGAATTCCGCATGCTGGTTTACGTTATCCCTGTTGCGTTGGTACTGCTTGTAGTTGCATTGCTTTTGGGCAAGTAACAATCATGGTGGGGAGGAGAGATCCTCCCCACTACCCATCTTGACAAAATGTTGTATTATTAAGTATCTAAATCAATTCATTTTGGTTAATATATAAAATTGCATAGGAGGTGTTTATCGGAGAGAGCTTTTGGTATTTCAGGCGCGAGCGAAAAACATGAGGATTAATTTATATGACGTTTGGAGCTCAAACCAGGTAACAAGTATGAGATCGTAGAAATCCAATTAATCAAAGGAAAGAAGGAAAAAAACCTATGGCAACTACTTCAAAAGTGCTGGGTTACTTACCGCAGGATACCCCGCCATTTGGCAGGATGTTATTGCTTGGTTTCCAGCACGTGCTAACCATGTTCCCCGCTACCGTGCTGTGCGCCTTGCTCATGAACTTTGATGTATCCACCGTGCTTACCATTACTGGTCTGGGCACCGTCGTCGCATTGCTTGGATCAAAATTCTCGATCAATACCTACATTCCCCTATACTACGGTTCAAGCTTCGCCTACATCGCTGCAGTCTCATCGATCATCGCGACACTGGAACCCGGCCTGGGCTTTGGCGTACCTGCCAAACCTGAGACAATTTCGGTTGTCACGGCTGGATTCATTGTCACCGGTGTTCTCAACATCCTGTTCGGTCTGCTGATCCGTGTTACCGGCGGCAAAAAGGGTCTTGATAAGGTCCTGCCCGCTGAAATCACCGGCGCCGTCGCCATCATCATCGGTATCGGCCTTGCCTATACCGCGCTGACCATGGCCTCCGGTACCTGCTGTGGTGTCGAAGCGAACATGCCCCCGACCCTCAAGTGGTGGCTCGCTGCTGCCCTCACCTTCCTTGCAGCCGTAGTCTTCTCTGTGTATCTGCAGGGTAAAGGTTTCATCGGCATGCTCCCGATCCTCCTCGCCATGATCTTCGGCTACATCGTCGCCATTCCCATCGGCCTGGTTGATTTCTCATCCATCGGTTCGAGCGGCCTGATCACGGTACCAAAGGTCGTCTTCCCGGTCTTCAACAACGCGCTTTCGGCAACTGCGATGATCGGTATTGGCGTGATGGCTATTGCGACCATCCCCGAATCCACTGCTCACCTGTACCAGATCAGCCTGTATGTCGACCATCTGGCTGAAGAGCAGGGACGCGAGAAACCGTACCTTGCCAAACACATCGGCCTCAACCTGATGCTCGATGGTTTGAATGACCTGGTGAACGGTCTCTTCGGTTCCACCGCCGGCACCAACTACGGTGAGAACAACTCGCTGATGGTGATCACCCGCAACTACTCCGGCCCCGCACTCATCACCGCCGGCGCCATTGCCGTTATCCTCGGCTTCATCGGCCCGCTGCGCGATGCCATTTATAGCATCCCGACCGCGGTCACCGGTGGCCTCGCCATCTACCTGTACGGTGTCATCGGCGTTCAGGGTATCGCCCTGATGATGGCTGAAAAAGTTGACCTCTACGATCCCGGTAAACTGGCCATCGTTGCCCTCATCCTGGTTGTCGGTATTGGCGGCAACATTGGATACGGCGGCAACCTGCCTATCCCGCTGCTGAAGGGTATCTTCCCCTTCGGTTGGCCTGCGATCGCGGCCGCTGCGGTCTTCGGTATCCTGCTCAACCTACTCTTCGTGTTCGTAAAACCACCAAAGGTTCGCTCTACCGACGTTCTGGAGTAGTCTTCCAGAATAGCAATACGTAACATTACTTCCCGACCTATGCGGTCGGGAAGTTTTTTTCATTCATCGGTTATAATCAGAAAGTTGTACATCCTCAACAACGGAGAAAACATACATGATCCTGTTGACCGGCGCTGCCGGCAAAACCGGTAAAGCCATATTAAATAACCTTGGTCAACACGGGGTGAAGGTGAGAAGCCTTGTGCGCTCAGCGAAGCAGGCTGAAGAGATCAAGAATCTTGGCAGCGCCGACGTTTTCATTGGAAACTTGCGTGATTCTGAATCTCTTGCCAGGGCATTGACAGGCGTGAGCAAGATCTACTTCATCTGCCCGAACATGACCCCCGACGAACTGGAAATCGGCAAGAACCTCGTCAATCTGGCGAGGCAAGCCGGTGTTTCGCGTTTTGTGTACCACTCAGTATTTCACCCGCATATCGAAGTGATGCCTCATCACTGGCAGAAAATGCGCATGGAAGAATTCCTTTTTGAATCCGGTATGGATTTCACCATCCTGCAGCCCTGCGCATACATGCAAAACATCCTCGGCAGCTGGCAATCCATCACCGAAAAGGGTATCTACGCGGTGCCTTATGCTACCACCGCCCGCATCAGCGTGGTTGATCTGGCGGATGTGGCTGCTGTTGCTGAGATCGTATTGACCCAACGAATTCACAGCGGAGCGATCTATGAATTGGCTGGCCCGGAACCCTTGAGCCAGGATGAAGTAGCTCAAATCCTCTCAACCGAATTGGCAAGAGAGGTAAAAGCGATTTCTCTTGATCGCCATCAATGGACAGAAAACGCCCAAAAGTCCGGTATGAGTGAACCTGCGATCAGCACATTATTAAAAATGTTCGAGTATTATGAGAACTACGGGTTAACCGGAAATTCCAATGTTCTCAGCTATCTTCTCAAAAGACCAGCTACGAAGTATGCAGAGTTCTTACGGCGTATCGTGACTGCAAAACATCGATAAGGTATTCGGCAATCATCCTAAATCTATCTGATTGGATTTGATCAATGGAAAAAAATAAAAGTCATCAATGGAATTTTGCTTTCGACGTGATGCCAGCGTTATTCCACAGCCAGACCGATAACTTTGTGAAGTACCTGGACAAAGACGGTGTAAAATTTTTAAAATTCTGGTGGGATCACATCGGCGACAGACTACCCGAAGAGAAACGTGTTTCACCGGCTGGCCTTACTTTCGAGAAGGAAGAACTCGATCCCAAGAATCTGCTGATCATCATCACCATGCCATCTCCAAGAGAGAACGGTGAAGTATACTTTATTGGATTGATTCCCAAGCCTGAACGCAGGTTCGCGATGGTAAAATTTTACAATTCAAGCATGTTCGTGCTATGCAGGAAAGACGAAGTGAATGAAGCAAACCGCACCTCTTTCGGCATTGTCACGCCCCGCGGCAATTATCACGAATATGGCATCGGGTTAAAACCAACCAAGCAGGATTTCAAACGCATTATCAAAAACCGACTGGAGAAGAAGAAGAAATGAATAGAATATCGACGGAACTGATCGTGGTGATCGCCGCTATCGCGGTGTTCTATTTGCGGATCGCGATGCTGCGCGGTCAGAAAAAACGCTACGAACGGGAACTTGCGCTCAAGCGCCGCAAGGTTAAAGGCCGCTCAAAAGGTTCACCCCTTCCGCAGCAACCCAAGGGAACCCCACCCTACA
The DNA here is from genome assembly GCA_964461605.1 of uncultured Anaerolinea sp. Taxonomy (GTDB): domain Bacteria; phylum Chloroflexota; class Anaerolineae; order Anaerolineales; family Anaerolineaceae; genus UBA6107. Next base: position 102 of record CAYWVP010000059.1, on the reverse strand, counting down.
CTGTACGCAGTTGGTTACTGGCAGTCATTTCGATCATATTAATGCTGGCGGGTATCATCGCCTACAACGAATTTTACATTGTCAATTGGAAAATTATCCAAA
>CAYWVP010000058.1:6704-9724 GCA_964461605.1 uncultured Anaerolinea sp. | reverse complement strand
GTCATTAAAACTGCACCCCTTTCTGTTGGATTTTGTGTCCAACTTTTGGGGTGCAGTTCAGAAAACACCTCCTCTTTTTCTAATAATTCTAACGGACTCTATTTGGCGTTGTATCCGGGACCGGATTTATAGAACTCGGCATTGGCGTCCAGGCAGAAGGTAAGGTTGACCGTTTCGCCGGCTGCCAATGTGCGTGTAGCGGTCAGGTGCACCGCTTCGCCATCACGATTGGTGCCATCGTAAACTTCGGCAAACCCTTCAGTGCCAACGGGCATTGAAATTCTCTCGCCACCCTTGGCTTTGTAAGCCGCTGGCAGCTCAACATCGGGGAAGATTGCGCCAAACGGGCACTCGGCCTCACAAGCGCCGCAATCGATACAGGTGTCAGCATCGATGTAATACCAGGGATATTTATCCTCCGGTTTACCTGGAACGATACAATCCACCGGGCAGACTGATGCACAGCCGCCTTCACGCATACATAAACTGGTAATAACTCGTGGCATAGAAATCCTCCATTTGTGAAATTGTTATCTTTATTTTATCGCATTATAACGTTTTTCAACTTCATTCCAATTGACAATATTCCAGAAATTACCCAGGTATTCTGCGCGCCGGTTCTGGTACTTGAGGTAGTAGGCGTGTTCCCATACGTCAACAACCAGCAATGGAATCAATCCCTCCTGTAGAGGTGAGTCCTGGTTGGCGGTTGAATGCAGCACCAGTTCTCCATCGGGTTTTGCGCTTAACCAGGCATATCCGCTACCGAACCTCCCCAAGCCGGCTTTTTCATATTCTGCTTTGAAGCTGGCGAGGTCGCCAAATTTCCTGTTGATCGCTTCTGCAATCTTCCCAGAGGGTTCAGCAGCGGAGGATGCGGGTGCCAGGTTGAACCAGTAGATATTGTGATTGAAGACACCACCGCCGTTGTTTCTGAGCGCCGTTCTTATGTCTTCGGGAATCTGGTCGAGGTTGCTGAGGATCTTTTCCAGAGTCCAATCAAAAAACTCCGGATGTTTTTCAATGGCGGCATTGGTGTTCTTCAAATAGGTGGCGTGATGCTTCGTGTAGTGTATCTCAACGGTTCGTGCGTCAATGACAGGCTCAAGCGCGTCGAACGAATAGGGTAGTGCAGGTAATTCAAAAGCCATATTTCCCTCCAGTTGTAATTCGTTATTTTGAGTTATTTCAGTTAAAATTCTAGCCATCCTGGTTATCTTTGTCAAGAAAGCACAGTAAACAACAATGCGTTCAACCGACCAGCAAAAACCGAGTTCGACCAAAAAATACCTGGCTGGATTATTCCTGGGAATCCTGGCAGTTTCAACAGCCTCCATTTTCATCCGTTTTGCTCAAACCGAAGTTCCCTCGTCAGTGATTGCTGCCGGGCGGATGACCCTGGCGACGTTCGTAATCCTCCCGTTCGCCATAAAGAGTTGGAATGATGTAAAACCAAAGGTGAGTGGAAAAACCTGGTTATTGCTCATTCTGGCAGGAGTTTTCCTTGGATCACACTTTGCGACCTGGATCACTTCTTTGGAATATACAACCGTGGCCAGTTCGGTCGTTTTTGTCACAACTGCGCCTTTGTGGGTCGCCCTGTTATCACCGATTTTCCTGAAAGAAAAACTCACCCGATGGATTGCTATAGGCTTAATTGTCTCGTTATTGGGCAGTTTTATCGTCGGATTGAGCAATAATTGCACGATCACCAATCAGGGAGTCACCTGCTCGGACATTAATAATTTGTGGAGCGGAAGGTATTTCGTCGGGAATCTCTTGGCGTTGGCGGGTGCTTTTCTTTCAGGTGGTTACATCATGGTAGGCAGGAAGGTGCGCAACTCGTTATCCCTGCCGATATACACAGCTGTTGTCTATGGTGTGGCTTCAATTGTGCTTATCCTGCTGGTTGTAATCACTGGTGCAAAAGTGACAGGGTTCGCGCCGAAAAGCTACGTATGGATCATAGCGCTGGCATTGATTCCGCAAGTGATCGGGCATACAGCGTTTAACTGGGCATTGAAATACCTGTCAGCAGCTTACGTTTCCATCGCCTTGCTGGGGGAGCCAGTAGGTACTGTAATTCTCGCTGCATTGTTACTACATGAAATGCCCACTGCCCTGGAAATTCTGGGTGGAATTTTTATTCTTATCGGAATATCTGTGGCGACCCAACGCATTCGAAGAAAGAAACGACCCCCGCTTTGAAACGGAGGTCGCTTTTCTCACCGGCTATAGAGGTAATTCAATTCTCTCAGACGTTCATTCAGTTCCGTGGTCAGATCCGAAGCCTGGTATCGCCAACCCCAATTGCCCGCCGGTTTTCCGGGGAAGTTCATTCGTGCTTCAGTACCCAGGTCCAGCAGATCCTGCAGAGTTGTGATCGCGAATGCGGCAGTTGAGCTCCAGATCTCCCTGACGAGATCCCGGGCGATATTCTCTCCTGAAATTCCCAGGTAACGCCGGCAGAAATCTTTTTCCTGGTCAGTGCCGGATGTGTACCAACCAATAGACGTGTCATTATCATGTGTTCCGGTGTAGGTAACGCAATTATTGGGGTAATTGTGCGGCAGGAATGGATCGTCAGGGGTGCCGGCAAAGGCAAATTGCAGGATTTTCATCCCTGGCAGATTGAACGAATCGCGTAATTCAACAACATCTGGTGTGATCAGCCCCAGGTCTTCAGCGATGATCGGAAGACCATTAAGGGCCTTCTCAATGGCACCGAGAAAGTGCTTGCCCGGTCCTTTCACCCAGCGGCCGATCTCGGCTGTGGGCATGTTCGCCGGGATTTCCCAGTAAGCGGCGAAACCCCTGAAGTGATCCAGACGTACAATGTCCACCATTTGCAGCACGGAGCGGAATCTCTCGATCCACCATTGATAGCCCTGTTTCTTGTGAACATTCCACTTGTAGAGAGGATTGCCCCACAACTGACCGGTTGGTGAGAAATAATCAGGTGGAACGCCAGCTACATGGGTGGGCTTTCCGTTCCTGTCGATGTAGAACAACTCCGGATT
>CAYWVP010000058.1:2547-6604 GCA_964461605.1 uncultured Anaerolinea sp. | reverse complement strand
GAGATGAGATACGGGTTCCCGGCAAATGCGCTGAAACACTGATAAGGGGAATCACCATAACCGGTTGGACCCAAAGGCATGATCTGCCAGAGTTTACAACCGCTATCATGAAGGAAATCAATCCAACGGTAACATTCAGGTCCGAGGTCGCCGATCCCATCAGGTCCGGGTAGGCTGGAAGGGTGAAGTAAAACACCAGATTTTCTTGGAAGGATCATAATTACCTCGCCATTTATGAAATGTTGATCAACTTCATGTATAAGTTCAAATACTGTTCAGCAGAACGTTTCCAGGAGAAATCCTGGGACATGGCAGTTACCTGCATCACACGCCAGTCCTCCTTTTGGCAGTATGCCTGAATCGCTCTTTTAACCGTAGTGGCAAAAGAACGTGGATCGATGCGTGAGAAGAGAAACCCTGTTGCGGCAGAGCTTGCTTTTGGATCGGTGATCGAGTCTACCAGACCACCGGTAGCCCTTGCGACAGGCAGGCAGCCGTAGCGCATGGCAAACATTTGAGATAGTCCGCACGGTTCATAGCGGGAAGGCATGAGGAGGATGTCCGCACCAGCATACATCCGTCTGGACAGGTTGGTGTCGAACCGGATAGCTGCACGAACTTTGTGTGCCAACTCAATTTCAAGGTCTTTGCAGTCCTGTTCCAGCCTTTTGTCGCCAGTGCCAAGGAGGATAGCCTGCCAGGGGTAATCGCTGATGCTGCGTAAGCCTTCTACAACAATGTCAACACCTTTCTGACGGTCCATACGGCTGATCAATACCAGGAGCGGTATATCGTCCCCCTGGTCCAATTGAAATTCCTGCAACAGCGCACGTTTGTTCTTAATCCGATTTTTCAGTGTTGAAATGTCAAATTTTTTCACAAGCGCCGGGTCACACGATGGATCCCATGAGTGTGTGTCGATCCCGTTCAGAATACCGGAAACGCGAGCTTGACGGGTTTGCAAAAAACCCTGCAAATCACAACCGAATTCGGGGGTCATGATCTCCCTGGCGTATGTCGGTGAAACAGCAACCACCTGGTCTGCGGCGGCCAAACCCATGGGTAACGGCAATTCTCTAGCCCAGGCCGGGAGATTCTTGTTTTTTGACGGGGGCACTTTGTACTTAGCCAGAGCTTCCTCGGAACCGGTTCCCATGAAGGGTAAGTTATGGATCGTCAGGATCGTTTTGGTGTTTTGCAGAGTGGGATCAGGCGTTTTGAGTGATTTGATCTGATGGATCGCTGCCGCGGTGTGCCAGTCATTGGCTTGAAGGATGTCACAACGCCAGTTTAATAGAGCGGGCAACTTAAGACAGGCCAATGAAAAAAAGATAAATTTTTCCGCATCTGACTTGAAATCGGTACCGTAAATGGCATTTTCCCTGGCTACAGGCTCACCGGCGATTAAATAGATGGGTATCTCAGATCCTTTTGTGGAAAAAATCTCAGCTGGAACCGGACCATCGACTGTATCTATATTGAACTCACCGATCTTTTCAACAGGGATGTTATTGTCGCGGATCAAATTGTAATAGGGGATGGCCAGGCGGATATCCACCTTTTGTTCGTGGGTTAACTGGCTGATTGCCAGGGGCAAAGAACCTGCCACGTCTCCCAATCCGCCAGCCTTGACCAGAGGGTCTGCCTCTGCGGCGATGAAGAGAACATTGATCGTGCTCGACTCAAGTGCCGAATCCATGGGGTTAGTCATCGGACCATTTCGATGTAATCATCTGAGGTGGCTTCGTTCAAATCAGCTCCCAGGAAATTGATCAATTCGGTGATCAATTGTGATTTCATTTCTGCATCCTGGCGGCTCCAGGTACGGCTCTTGACCTCAATGAAATATCCAACCTCTGGGGTGGTAATATGATCAAAGTTGATGAAGAATTCCACTTCCTTGTAGCGCACCAGGTAGCGCATACGATCTTTTTCAATCACTTTTTCAAGGTGCGGTTTGAAATACTCACGATAAAAGCGGGGACTCTGAGTGGCAGGGGCCAGGTAACGGCTGCGCGAGAGCAGCACCTCCTGTTCGAATTTATCCTCACTTGTCGGACCGATCAGGGTCAAACGGGACCGCACTTGTTCGATCTTTCCCAGCTCATCGAGGAACTCATCCTCCCTGTAGCGCAGGATACCCTGTTCCACATCCGGGAAGAAGAAGTAGATGTCGTATTCACGATAGTGCCGCTTGCGTAGGATCTCAATGTCGGAGTCGAGCAACCGGTCGATGAGGGGTTTGGGGTCATCCACCCTGACCTTTAATTGAATCTCAAAGCTTTCTTCTTCTGAAGTTCCGCCGATGGCGACAAGCTTGGAAAGGATGGATGATTCGCGGTGAATCAGGAACTGATCGATCTTCTTTGCGTATTCCCGGCTATGCAGCAGCAGGTCTTTCTCATCCAGACCAGGGAGTTGTTGATCGCGCATCAACCATTTTCCATTCACCATGACATCTTTCACATCCGTAGCCTTGGCAGCATACACGATCTGGGCATAAGTACCATTGGGGTCATGCCGGAAGCGTGGACTATTGTGCAACGGATCAATATCGACCAGGATCAGGTCAGCACGTTTACCAATTTCCAGCGAGCCGGTCAGGTGGCCGATGTGCAATGCCTGTGCGCCAAGGCGGGTGGCCATGAGGAGAGTGGTGCGTGCCGGCAGGGCAGTGGGATCCCCGCTGAAACCCTTCTGGAGGAAAGAGGTGAGGCGCATCTCCTCAAACATGTCCAGATCATTGTTGGACGCGGGTCCATCCGTACCAATGCCCACATTCAAGCCAACCTCGAGCATACGTTTTACGGGCGCTACACCTGAAGAGAGTTTGAGGTTGGATGAAGGGTTGTGGGCAATGCCGGCACCGGAATGATAAAGGGTGTGGAGTTCACCGTCATCCACGTGCACGCAATGCGCAGCTAATACTTTGGCATCAAACAGATTCTGCTTTTTCATGTAGGGGATGACAGGCATCCGGTTCTCACGCCGCATATTCTCGACTTCAACGACTGTTTCGGCTAAATGAGTATGTAATGGAACATCGAATTCGGCTGCCAGCGCAGCGGTTGCCCGAATGATCTCAGCTGTACAGGTATAAGGGGCATGCGGAGCAACCGACGGGACAATAAGATCGTGACCTTTCCAGCGCATGATAAAGTCACGTGACATTTCCAGAGATTCTTCGTAAAACTGGGCGTCAGGGGTGGGGAATTTTAGAACGGTCTGTGAACATACTGCCCGCATGCCCACTTCAGCTGTGGCTTTTGCGACGTCCTCTTCAAAGTAATACATGTCTGCAAAACTGGTCACACCGGAGCGGATCATCTCCGCGCATGAAAGTTGTGTGCCCAGTCTTACGAAATCCGGAGAGACGAACTCGCGCTCAACAGGCATCATATAACCCATTAACCAGACATCAAGGCGCAAATCATCCGCGAGCCCCCTTAGTAAAGCCATGGGGACATGGGTGTGCGCGTTGACAAACCCGGGCATCAGGATCTTTTTCTTGCAATCAACCAAAGTTGGAGCAGAAAAATTTTGTAAAATTTCAGATTCAATTCCTACCGCCTCAATACAGGTACCTGAAATCGCCAGTGCACCGGGATTGAAGACGTTGAAATCCTGATCCATTGTCAGAATTTCCGCGTTGTGAAGAATCAGGTCAACCATTTTCATTTTGCGCTCCATCGTTCAAGGTTCTAAACTTTCGCCAGATAAAATCCATGCAGGTGTTCGCCAGCCAAAGCTTGGTTTGTGAAGGAGGTCCATTGTAGGATCTAACACTGATCTCGTGCTCATCACCGTGAACAAAGAACATTTCCAGGGTTACTAGATCCGGGTCCTGGTAAAAATTCAAGGCAAAGAAAAGTTTTTCTTCAACCTTGAACTGACCGGTGACTGGTGAAAAAGGGGCAGGCAATTCATAACATTTCAGCCATTTGCGGAAACGATGTTCAGGTTTGGGAAACACATTGGCGTTACAGCCATGAAGATATACTTTTATCACCTGGTTTTGAGCTTCTGCCAGGCTTGTAATCACCTGCTGCAACGAGGT
>CAYWVP010000058.1:0-2447 GCA_964461605.1 uncultured Anaerolinea sp. | reverse complement strand
GGAATCACCGACCTGGTAAATATTGTTTCCATCTCTGCCGGAACCCCGGGCAGGCAAATGATCATTTTCGAATTCTCAAAAACATAGAATGCAGGTGCAGTTCCAACAGGATTTTCAATCGCCACGGCAGATGCTGGCAGGCAGGCCTGCTTGCGATTGTTTTCTGAAGGCACAATCCCTCTTCTCAGGAAGCGGTCGTTGATCTGTTTCCACAATTCCGGATGGAAGACGATCTCGCTGTTTAAGGAAATTGCCACCGCGTTGCGGGTGGGGTCATCAATGGTTGGTCCCAATCCGCCTGTTGTAAACACAACATCCGCACGTGAAAGACTCTCCCGGATCGTGTCAGCAATACGAAGTGTATTATCGCCAACCGTGGTGACACGATATAGATCGATTCCCAATTGACGGAATTGGCGTGCAAGCCATGCGGTATTGGTATCCTGGATCTCTCCAAGTAAAATTTCAGTGCCAATGGTGATTATTTCGGCAGTGGTCACTTGAACTCCATTATGGATTCATTTTATCAGGTTTTGTATTCTCGTTAATGTGGCAATCGGATCTTTTATTTCACAGGGTTGGATTAAGGTAGAATAATTATCGATGAGAGAAAAATCACCTAAACTGGCTCGTGTGAAGAATGGCAGAATCGAATTGGGTAAATGGGGTGAATTACTCGCCGCTGAATACCTGGTCGCAAAAGGTTATACCCTGATATTAACCAACTACCGCACGCCGGATGGTGAGATCGATCTGGTGGTACAAAAGGACACGGAGCTGGTGTTTGTTGAAGTAAAAACCAGGCAAAGTTTGACCTTCGGTATGCCGGAAGAGGCAGTGAACGACGAGAAACTTGATCACCTCGAATCTGCTATAGGACACTACTTATTGCTACACCCGGAATTTGAAAATAATTGGCGTTTGGATGTGATCTCGGTGATCGGTTCCCCAAGCGGAATGAAACCGCAAATCGACTGGTTTGAAAATGTTACTGGATAAAGACAGAGTCATATTGATTGTCGGTCCGACAGCGGTGGGTAAGACCGGGTTTGCAATCAAACTGGCAAAACGTGTTGGGGGTGAGATCATCTCGGCTGATTCACGGTACCTTTACCGCGGCATGGATATTGGGACAGCAAAACCAACAACTGAAGAGAGGGAAACCATTCCTCACCACATGATCAATGTGGCTGATCCTGATGAAACCTGGTCGTTATCCACCTACATCAAAAAAACCCTGAATTTGATCGATGAAATACATGACCGGGGAAAAATCCCGCTGGTAGTTGGTGGAACCGGGCAATACATTCGTGCGTTGACAGAAGGTTGGCGAGTACCTGAAATGGTACCGAATGAAACTCTGCGGAAGGTTCTAATCAGGTGGGGAGACCAGATTGGTCCAATGGAACTTTACAGCAAATTATCCATACTTGATCCTGATGCAGCCAATTTTATCGATGCTACTAACATCAGGCGCACCATTCGGGCGCTGGAGGTCATTTTTTCGACCGGATCGCGTTTCTCAGAACTGCGAGTAAAAGATGGACCGGCGCATGAATACTGGATCATCGGTCTAACCATGCCGCGCATCGAATTATTCGCGAGGGTAGATGAAAGGGTCGATCAAATGTTCCGGGATGGCCTGGTCGTGGAAGTAAGGGAATTGCTGGACCTTGGTTATGACCCAACATTACCCTCCATGTCTGCAATCGGGTACAAGGAAGTGATTCTTTACCTAAAAGGCGAAATCACACTGGAAGAAGCCAGGGCACTTATCAAAAAGAATACGCATCAATACGTCAGAAGACAAGCCAACTGGTTTAAACCAACGGATCCAAAAATTCATTGGTATCAAATGGATCCTTATCCACTCGAAATGGCGTTATCAGACTTGAAAATAGATGAAAAGGAACAACCATGATTTCCAACAGGCAACCGTGGCTGTCGCATTACGATGAAGGCGTACCCCACCATCTTGAGTATCCCAATCTCTGTATTCATGATCTGCTAAGAGTTCAGTCTGAGCGAACTCCGCAAAAAACTGCCATCATCATCGGTCATAGGTCAATTCTTTATGCAGATCTGGATAGGTTGTCGCACAACTTTGCACGCAACCTGATATCCAACGGGGTCAAACAGGGTGACGTTGTGGGGATCTGCCTGGGTAACTCGATAGAATTTGTGGTCTCTTTTTTTGCCGTGTTAAAAGCGGGAGCAATCGTCGCGGCAATGAATCCTGTCTTCCCAGGCAGTGAACTATATTTTCAGGTAGAAACTTCTCGCGCCATAGTGATAATTACCTCAAACTCCAAAGTGCAAGACTTTCAGCACGAAGGAATGCATGGACGAAAAATCAAATTTATCCTGGTTGGCGATCCCAATAACCAGCAATTTTCACATTATGAAGATTTTCTCAGTGAGCCAAAAGCAGATGTAGTACTTCCAGA
>CAYWVP010000057.1:6858-9771 GCA_964461605.1 uncultured Anaerolinea sp. | reverse complement strand
TTAGTAAAGAGTGCCGGGGTCGGCGTCCCCGGCACTCGATGATTTTACCACAACCACTCTTTCTTACCGGATTCCCGCAAACCGAAGCGCGGGAATCCAAATTTTTAAGGAAGGTCAATTCAATTTGTGATAAACTCTTGCATGCGGGCAGCAAAGCCCAGATACTATTGATTTGGAGCGAACTATGGAAAATCGGCAGACATATCCGGTTGATATCGCAGGGGTTCACCGTGAATTACCATTATTTGAGATCAAACCGGGCTTGAGGATCGCCATTCTCAACATCCTGGGTGACACTGAGTTGGTGCAGGCCTGCGCAAAAGCCCTGGCGGAAAAACTCGCCTCGGTCGATTATGATGTCCTGCTGACCGCTGAAGCCAAGAGCATCCCCCTGGCGTACGCCCTGGCGGTGGAGACCAGCAAACCTTATGTGGTGCTGCGCAAAGTGTACAAGCCGTACATGGGCAACTCCCTGAGAACCGAGACGCTGTCCATCACCACCGGCGAGCCGCAGTATCTTTACCTGGATGAAAAAGATGTGGATGCAATGAGAGGCAAGAAGGTGGTGGTCCTCGATGATGTGATCAGCACCGGATCGACGCTGCAGGGGATGCGCCTGTTGGTGCAAAAGGCAGGGGCTGAGGTCGTGGCAGAAGCAGCGGTGTTTACCGAGGGAGAAAGAGCCAAGTGGCGGAACGTGGTTGCCTTAGGTCACTTACCCGTGTTCACGGATTAGACTGTTCGTTCCAATTTATCTAAATACTATCGAGAGAGCTGGTGGAAAGACTGGCTCTCTCTTCTATTCGGAACAGGGTGTACCCGATCAGAATGTAAACCAATCCAACCAGGATCTCTCCAGCCAGTAATCCGCTCACTGCATCCCACCGTGCGCCTTGCAACACCATGCGCGCAGCCATGATGCCCCTCGTCATGGGCAGGTAATTGGAAACCGGTTGGAGGAACGCGGGCAGGTTTTCCACCGGAAAATTGACGCCGATCAGGATGAATAACAACTGCCCCAACGTGTTGGTGAACATCCAGCCGTCCTGGCTGCGCAGGCTGATCGTGCCCATGATGAATCCCATACCTGTGGTGGTTACTGCAAGGATGATCAGGCACAAAGCCAGCAGCAGCAAATTGATTTGCTGGAAGCCAAGGTCAAAAAATAGGATGGCGATGGGAAGCGCTACCGCCACGGTGATGAAACCGTCGAGGATGTGAAATAACGCCCTACCCAGGAATAGGGGAGCGCGCGGAGCGGGGGATCCAAGCAGGTACGACATCGCGCCAAATTGCCGTTCGTTACCGATGGTCATCGATATGCCGTAAAGACCGTTGATCGTCGGCAGCAGCAGGATATTACCAATGACGATATACGCCGGGTCGTCAAACCCCACGAATTTTCCGATAAAAACGAAAAACAGCATGGAGAAAAAGGGGAATCCAAATTTGCTGGTGATGTAGCTGAACGGCGTACTCCAGGCGAACAGGGACCGGTAGGAAAACCAGGCCTGGAAGAAGTAAAGCCGGAAGATGTGCACGATATGCCTGATCATATCGAGTGCAGCTCCCCCGTGATACGGATGTGGTCATGCACCTTGCCATCCAGCCAGCGCGCGATGAGCAGGAACAGCAGTGAAATGCCCAGTGCGATCAACCATTTGGTCAATAACCCGGTGTTATTGGGCGTCCCTTTCATGGCATCGCGCATCGCTTCCAGGCTCCAGCGGATCGGGAACACGGTGGAGATGTTCTGCATCCACACCGGCAGCACGCTGATCGGATACATGAACCCGCACAGAAGCGCTACCGGTATTTCCAGCAGGTCCACAAAAGTGCCTGATAGGCGTGACCATGCCAGCAGGTTGGCCAGGAAGATCCCCATGCACCACAGTCCGAAAAAGAGCAGGAGGAAGGAGAGGATCACCCCCGGCAGATTGATCCCCGAAAAATCGTAATCAAAGATCAGCACGGCAGCCAGGACCGCTGCGAGCATGCTGGTTGAACCAGCCAGGATGTTCAGTAAGGATCGAAACCCTACCACCCGGCGTAACGGCGTGGGGCTGCCGACGATTAATTCCAGTGTGCCTTCACGCCGGTCTGCGCGGATGTCAAATGTCGAAGTGAATACCAGCCCGCTCCACATGCCCATGATCCCGCCGCCGATGACAGTGTAGATCAGATCAGGGTTGGCATTGCCAGCGGCTCTTGAAAGGAACATGGCGACCGCGCTGAAGATTACCGGTTGGGTGATGAATAATCCGAGACTCCACAAACTGAGCACCCGCATTCTCAATTGAACATCCATCTGCCGCAGCATCAGGCGGAAGAAATTGGTCTTCATTCGTTATTACCCTGGATGATATTGATGTAAACATCCTCCAACGTCTGGTTGCGCATTTCCATGGTGTGGACCAGATCGGTATTCAACCAGGGAGAAAGCAGCTCGATCACCGTCCCAGGCATTAAGGTGTGAATGCTCACAGCTTCTTCGTGAGTATTTTGCGTGTAGGTGACACTTGTTTGGGGGTCGAGTTGATCGAGCAGTGTTTTTAGCGCTGGTAGATGCTCCGGGCTGGTCTTCAACTCGATCACGGTATCCGCGGTCATGCGGTTCTTGAGGGCGGAGGGGGCATCCAATGCGATGATGCGCCCGTTATTGATGATGGCGATGCGGTCGCACAGTTCATCCGCTTCAGCCATGTAATGGGTGGTCAGCAGGATCGTCTTGCCCATGGCCTTCAGGTTTTTGATCGTTGCACGTAATTCGCGCGCTCCGACCGGGTCGATGCCAACCGTGGGTTCATCCAGGTAGATCAATTCAGGATCGTGCAGTAATGCACGTGCCAGGTGCAGGCGCTGTTGCATGCCGCTTGAATAGGTTTCCACCTTGTCATCTCCGCGGGTGGATAA
>CAYWVP010000057.1:1281-6758 GCA_964461605.1 uncultured Anaerolinea sp. | reverse complement strand
TAAAGGTCTTGCGCAACTGGTTGATCGTGATGGCTTTTTGTTCAGTGGTCATATTACCGCCTGGAATGTTCAGGAAAGGTGGGCACCGTCTACGGGATTCGTGGCAAAGATCGCAGCCTGCAGTCCGGTTTTCGAAGAGTAATCTGTTTCAAGCTGCCGGATAAACCGGTCAACACAATCGCTGCGCACGAGGTTGACAGTGCAGCCGGCGAACCCCGCACCGGTGAGGCGAGCGCCGAGGCAGCCTTCAAAGGACGCAGCGCCTTCCACCAGGATATCGAGTTCAGGGCTGGACACTTCATACAGGTCACGCAGCGAGGTGTGCGTCTGGTACATTAACCTGCCAAACCCCTGGGAGTCGTTTTTCTCCAGCAGGCGTATGGCTTCATCTACACGAGCGATCTCCTCCACCACGTGCCGTGCATGGCGGAAGATACCCGCCGGAAGCTCATTTTCCGCGGTGAGGAACCATTGCGGGGTGACATCCCGTAAAGCCCGGATGGATGGATCTATAGCGTGGAAATACGCCACGGCTGCTTCACAATCGCGCCGCCGGTCATTGTAGGCAGAGGTGACCAGGGAACGGCGCATGCTCGAGTCTGCGATCACGATTGACGTATCCGGGGGTAAAGGTATTGACCGGTAGGCAAGGCTGCGGGTATCCAGCACAAGAGCATGGTTCTGCACCCCGCAGGCACAGGCGAACTGGTCCATCAGACCGCAGTTTACCCCCACATATTCACGTTCGGCTTCCTGGCAAATGCGCGCCATGGTCATGCGGTCGAGCTGCCAACCACCCAGTGCTGCGCATACCACGGCAAAACCCACCTCCACTGCGGCCGAGCTGCTCAACCCGGCGCCGATCGGGATGTTGGAACGGAAACCAGCGGTAAATCCCTCAATGCGAAAATCATAACGAAGCAGATTCCAGATCACGCCCGCCGGATACAATGCCCAACCCGGCAGAGGAGTGCCATCCACAGCGGCTTTCTCGTCGAGCTTCTCCGGAATGAAACAGCATTCCTCCCCCAGGTCGTGGGCATGGAGGGTGATTTGTTTTTCTTCAGTACGGCGAAAATGAATATTGACTGACCGGTCGATGGCCACCGGCAAAACCAGTCCGTCATTGTAATCCACGTGCTCACCCAGCAGGTTCACACGGCCTGGAGATATGACGTGACCTCTATCAACGGACAATTCTTACTCCCCTTCGTTTTGCTTTTGGATCAGCTTTTGTTTCTGATCACGTTTCAGCGATTTGATGGCGCGTTCGCGTTTCATCGCTGTGCGCAGATCAGGTTGCTCTTCCACGTAAACCAGGTGCACCGGACCGTGCATGCGTGTATAGGCTGCCCCTCTGCCGTGGTTATGTTGTTTTTCTCTCCTCACCGGATCAAGGCTCCAGCCGGTGTAATAACTGCCGTCGGCACATTCAACGATATAGCAATAGTATGCCATCTTGTCTAAGAATCTTTATCTTTTGGTAGCCTTCCACCAAATAAACGTCCCATGATGTTGCGCTTTTCAGGCAGTTCTGTTTGTGCTTCCTTGTCCCATTCTCCGCTGGTGCGCTGCTTGAGCCACAGCTCATACCCCTGCCGGGCTTCCTTCATCGTCTGTCTTAACCCTTCTTCATCATCTTCGCTGATCATCCTGCGCATTTCCTGCAGTTCAGCGATCATCTCATCCAGTACGCGGCTGGTGTTCTCCCGGTTGAGCAGGCTGCTGATGCCAAAGTATTCCTCTTCATCATACAACTCACTGATGGAAGCGGTACGAAAGTAAGACCGCGATGCAATGCGACGGGCGTCTCCCCAACCGGGGCTGTGGATCAATGTGTTGAGAACTGCCACCGCGCTGAGAATCGGCAGCTGGTCCACCCTGGCAAAGATGCCGTCAGCCTCCATCGGTTCAGTGAAGTAAGGCCTGGCTTTTAACAGGCTGCACAGATCGGTCGCCATTTGCATGGCGCGGGAACTGGTATCCGCTGCTGATACGATGATCATTTCGTGTTGATCAAACAAGTCGGCGTGAGCGTTGAGCAGGGTGTCATTCCAATCAGCCAACCTTTCAGGGTCGATGACGGGTTGCAGCAGAATGAAAGGTTGACCTGCCGGCAGGATCTCGCGCGCCCACTCATATACTTGCGTAAATGCCACAGCGAAGCAAATAATGACGGTTTCTGCTTTGATCTCTTTCGCGACGATGCCCAAACCATCCTTGATCAAATCCATCGGATAATCCATGATCACCAGGTCTGCACCGCGCACCGCATCAGGGAGCTTGATCTCGGTCTTGTCAAAAGCCCCTTCGCTTTCCATTTTTTTCATCAAGCGCACGTTGGCTGAATGGCCAACCCGGTCGATCTTCTCTTTGTATCCAGCCAGGGCGAGCCCGATTGACGCGCCGATCTGACCAAACCCGACGATAGCGATTCTTGTGCTCATCAGGATACTCCCAGAATAATATTTTGCAGTTGAGTTAATGCGGGTGTCATGATCCAGCTGATGATATCGATCCCCACCATGGGTAGCACAAACAGCAGCACCAGCAGCAGGATGGGACCGTAACGCTGAATGCTCGCCAGCCCGGAAGACCATTTTGCCGGCAGCAGATTGGATAACACCTTTTCTCCGTCCAATGGTGCCAATGGGATGAGGTTGAACAGCATCAACACCAGGTTGATCGACATGAAGGTGAAGAGAAATTCCGCGGGTGAGGGCAGCACCCCCGTCGATGCGACCCAGGGGAAAACACGCAGGCGTAACAAGAGCCCGGAGATGATCGCCAGCAGCAGGTTGGAGGCCGGCCCTGCCAATGAAACCCACATGACTGCCGAGTCCGCCCTTCTACGCAAGGCATACGGATTGATCGGGACAGGTTTCGCCCAGCCGAAACCAGCGACCAGCAGCATGAGTGAACCGACCACGTCAAGGTGCTTCAAAGGGTTCAGGGTCAGGCGGCCGGCGTCACGGGCAGTTGTGTCACCGAAACGGTACGCCACGAAGGCGTGCGCGAATTCGTGAACGGTTAACGCAATAATTAAAGTGACAATGCGGGAGATCAACAGGCTTGGGGACAAATTCAACATAATTGGCGGTTCCTCCACGGCCCGGTTTTAACGAATCTTTAATTTGAAAATTATAACATGGGTTATAATGCCAACATGCTGCCCGAATTGAATCTCGGTGACCGGGTAAGTCTGCGTAAATCTCATCCATGTGGTGGTTTTACCTGGAAGATCGTCCGCCTGGGCGCAGATATTGGCCTGGAATGCGATACTTGTGGACATCGTGTGTTGTTGACGCGGCGCGAACTTGCCCACCGCATGAAAACTCATACACCGGTTGGGACAGGTGAGGGGCAGGAATTACCCTGAAATTTACTTGTTCGCCTGCTTCCGCTATCATATAATGTAGAAGATGCCGATCCTCTCGTACAACAACGTTGATTTTGTCAGCCGCAGCCCGGAACAGACCCGGCGCCTGGGCATCCGCCTGGGTGCGCTGCTCAAACCGGCCGATGTGATCTGCCTCAATGGTGATCTCGGTTCGGGGAAAACCACCTTTGTGCAGGGATTAGCCAAAGGCTGGGGCTCGGTGGATGCGGTTTCCAGCCCGACATTTGTTCTGGTGAACCAGTACCGTCAGCCGGGGGGAGGCCAGCTGCATCACCTTGATGCGTACCGTATCGAGTCGCTGCTCGAAGCGGAAGACCTGGACATCGATGCACTGCTGGTCAATGGACCACTGGTCGTTGAATGGTCTGACCGTATCGCTGAAGCGCTTCCGGATGAGCGACTCAAGATCGAATTTACCTGGCTTGGGGATGAACAGCGCAGGCTTCTCTTTACACCGCAAGGCAGCCGTCATGAGAAGTTGCTCCAGGACTTTAAACGGCTCGCTTTCGGAGGATGACATGCTACTCGCTCTGGACACTTCAACCCTGACCTGCGGTATCGCGTTGTATGACGAGCCGATCGTTGTGGGCGAGATGATGTGGCGCACGGCTAACCACCACACGGTCGAACTGGCTCCGGCCGTCTCTGATCTGCTGAAGCGCTGTTCTGTCGCCCCCGCGGAACTCAAGTGCGTGGCCGTCGCGTTGGGTCCGGGTTCTTTTACCAGCTTGCGCATCAGCCTGGCGTTTGCCAAAGGCCTGGCTTTCTCGTTGAGTATTCCCATTATCGGCATTCCCACTTTCGAGTATCAAGCCGCTGCCCAACCGCTCAGCGATGAACCACTGTTCACTATTATCCCGGCCGGGCGTACGCGAATGGCGGTACAGGAGTTTCATGCTGTTGATGGTCAATGGCAGCCGTCGGATACTCCGCAGGTGATGACACCTGAGGAGATCTCGGACCGTGTCAGCGGTCCAACGCGCATTTGTGGAGAAATGAACGCAAACGAACGGCAGTTGATCGGCCGTAAATGGAAGAACGCGATGATCGCGCCTCCCGCCCTGGCCATGCGCCGCCCTGCTGTGCTTGCTGAGCTGGCCTGGAAACGCTGGAAATCCGGGCAGGTGGATGACCCGATCTTACTCTCCCCGGTGTACTTGCACATTGCCGGGATGATCCGGGAGTGACCATTTCCAATTCCTTGTTACCCATTCATATTCGACCTATGACAATGGACGATCTGCCGGCTGTGATCATGCTTGATCAACAGTCGTTTTCTTTACCCTGGCCGGAAAGTTCATTTAAATTTGAGATCGAGAGCAATCCTCTCGCGCGCTGTTGGGTGGTAGAGATAACACGGGAACCAGATGCCCCGCTGCTGGTGGCAATGATTGTGATCTGGTTGATCATTGACGAAGCACATGTGGCGACGATTGCCGTGCACCCTGAATATCGCCGGCAGGGGATCGCCCGGCGCTTGCTCGCTTTTTCCCTGATCGACGCCTACCATGCCGGGATGGAAAAATCCTTCCTTGAGGTCAGGCGTGGCAACGCTGGCGCTATCTCCATGTACCAGCGTTTTGGTTATCGCGAGGTGGGTGTGCGCCGCAAGTATTACCAGGATAACGGCGAGGACGCGGTGTTGATGGACCTGGACCCGCTCGACCTGGAGCGATTAATCCCTCTGCAGTAGGGTAAAATATCGCATATAATTTTTCATATACGCAGCATGGAGGCAACAGGTGGATCCGGTAGAGGTTCTACGTGAGATCAGCGCGCAGGTAAAGGTATGCGAAGCATGCGCGTTATTTCATTCCCGCAAAAATGGTGTTCCCGGGGAAGGCAGCCCGCAGGCGGAGATCATGTTTATCGGCGAAGGTCCCGGCTTCCACGAAAATGAACAAGGTCGGCCTTTTGTGGGTCCAGCCGGCAAGTTCCTGGACGAGCTGCTGGCAGAAGCGGGTTACGTGCGTGAACAGGTTTTTATTGCCAACGTGGTCAAATGCCGTCCCCCCGGCAACCGTGACCCGCTGCCTGATGAATTATCCGCTTGCAGCCGCTTCCTGGATCGGCAGAT
>CAYWVP010000057.1:0-1181 GCA_964461605.1 uncultured Anaerolinea sp. | reverse complement strand
ACCCGCACAGGTTCCAACTGCTGCGAGTGAAGTGAAACACGAAGAAGAAAAACCTGAACAATTGACATTATTTTAATGAATTGAGGATGGAATGGATTACGCGAAACAATTGATCGATAAGTTTAACAATAAAGCCGCGCGGGTTGCAGTACTCGGTATGGGATATGTTGGACTGCCATTCGCGACAGTTTTCGCTAAAGCCGGGTTTGAGGTCACCGGTATTGATCCGGTCGCTGAAAAGATGGACATGGTGAACAGGGGTGAGAGTTATATCCTGGATGTGCCTACAGCCGTGGTAAAAAAGCTGGTTGATGATGGAAAATTACGCGCCACCACTGACTATTCAGTCCTGCGGGACATTGACGCGGTGGCCATTTGCGTGCCCACCCCCCTGCGCCACACCGGCGATCCGGACCTTTCATTCATTATCAGCGCAGCCGAGGGGATCGCTCCCTACGTGCACCCGGGGATGGTCGTCGTGCTTGAATCCAGCACTTATCCCGGCACGACCCGCGAACTGGTGCTGCCCGTGCTGACCGAAAAGAGCGGATTGAAGATCGGCGAGGAGATCTTCCTGGCGTTTTCCCCTGAGCGTGTTGATCCGGGGCGCGAGGATTGGACGACCAAGAATACTCCCAAGGTGATGGGCGGTATGACGGAAAAATGCACCGAGGTTTCCTGCGCCTGGTACAGCCAGGCATTGGACACGGTCGTTCCGGTATCCTCCACCGAGGTGGCGGAAATGGCCAAACTGCTGGAAAACACTTTCCGTATGATCAATATCGGCTTTGTCAATGAACTGACGCTTATGTGCGACCGCCTGGGTGTAGACGTGTGGGAAGTGATTGACGCAGCGGCTACCAAACCTTTCGGCTTCATGCGCTTTAATCCCGGTCCCGGGTTGGGTGGTCACTGTATCCCCATCGACCCGATGTACCTGTCCTGGAAGATGCGTTCACTCAACTACACTGCACGTTTCATTGAACTGGCATCCGAGATCAATACCAACATGCCGCGCTTCGTGATCGGCAAAGTGCAGGATGCTCTTAACGAACATGGTAAGCCCATCAAGGGCAGCTCCGTGCTGGTATTGGGCGCGGCTTACAAACCTGATATCGATGATCTGCGTGAATCCCCCGCCATTGATGTGCTGCGCCTGCTGCAGCAGAAAGGTGCCCGTG
>CAYWVP010000056.1:0-9789 GCA_964461605.1 uncultured Anaerolinea sp. | reverse complement strand
TGCGGCATAGGGACATTGTAAGAGTGAACTTTGCAGGGGTCAATTGATTTATGCTAGAATCAAAAATATCACATTTAGAATGATGGTTGAGAGAGATCATGAACGACACAGATAAACCAAACAACGGATTTGATAAAAACGGGGATTCAGAAAATCCTGAAGAAATAACGATGCACTCAGCGCACGGCATGACAGGGCCGGATGTACCGGCCGTGGGTAATACAGAACCCATGCAGAATATGATCGAACCCATAAGGGACAGCTCAACAGAACCGCCTGGTACGGGAGAACAAGTTCAGGATCAGGTGCAATATGAACCGGATCCTGATCAACCGATACTGGGCAAATCGCAACCCTTGCCCAATCCGGAAGAACCACCAGGCTACCCCTGGCAGATCCCTGAAGATGTGAATCCATTGACTGACACAAAGCCGATCCAGGTACCTGCCAGCCCACTTGAGGATCAACCCACTGTAAACGCTGGCCCCGCGGCGATCGGTGAAGTCGCCGTTGCGATTAACCTTGATGACAGGATGGCACCTCCACCGGGACTCACCGATGAACTGCCCAGAAAGGTTGACGAGGTGGACCTCGCTGCAACCCGTGTAACCCCTTCAGCAGTACATGTCACCAGGAAGGATCCAGCATCGGGAGGGAGTTTCCAACCCTCCAGGATGGCAGGTACACCTTCAAATGGGAATCCTGTAACTAATGTCACTCCGGGGGGCAAGGCTGCCCGGAATACCGGAAAAGCAAGCACAACAGATGCAAGGGGCGGCAAGAAACCCCCGGCGAATGGCAGTGTGAAACCCCGCTATGATTTTGGAGGTTGTTTTGTGAAAGTGATCGTTTTGTTGTTATTCCTGGCGGTATTGGGGGCAGTGATCGCCGGTGTTTTCCTGGTGTTTCAGTATTTCTCCATTGCTGCCACACTACCCAGCGTGGATGACATCCAGGGTCATGCCTCGCAGTTTGAGACGACGCGTTTTTATGATCGCAACGGTGAGATGATCTACGAAATGATCGATCCCAACGCCGGGCGTAGAACCTATACCAAGATCGAGAACATTTCTCCTTACGTCCTGGCTGCCACGCTCGCCATTGAGGACAAGGAATTTTACAATCACCCGGGTTTTGATATTTTTGCCCTGGCGCGCGCAATGGTAACCAACTACACCAGCGGCGAGGTTGTCTCAGGGGCTTCGACCATCACACAGCAGCTGGCGAGAACGTTATTCTTCTCACCCGAAGAGCGCGTTGAAGTCTCTTACCGGCGCAAAGCCAAGGAGATCATTCTCTCCTCGGAGATCACCAGGCGCTACACGAAGGACGAGATCCTCGAGCTTTACCTGAACGAGATCAATTATGGCAACATGGCGTACGGGATACAGGCCGCCGCTGAGACCTATTTCAACAAGAACGCCAGGGACCTCAACCTCGCGGAGTCTGCATTCCTTGCAGGTTTACCGCAGGCACCCAGTGTTTATGATATTTTTAATAACCGGGAAGATACCTTGAACCGCAACAAACAGGTATTGATCGCCATGTATAACTTGAGCCAGGAGAAGGGTTGTATAGAAGTCAGCAACAGTCCGGAACGCGTCTGCCTGGAGGCTCAACAGGCGGCTGACGCGTATGTTGAAATGGAAAATTACGATTTCATACAGCGCGCTAACCCGATGGTGTATCCGCACTGGGTCACATACATCCGCTACCTGCTCGAGCAGCAATATGATCCGCAACTGATCTACCGCTCGGGGTTCAGGGTTTACACCACCCTGGATCCCCAATTGCAAAAAGAAGCGGACCGCATTGTGAAAGAACAGGTGGAAGCGCTGGCAGACAAGAACGCGACAGATGGCGCGCTCGTGGCATTGAAGCCGGACACTGGCGAGATCCTCGCCATGACCGGGTCAGCCGATTTTTATAACGATGAGATCGCCGGGCAGATCAATATGGCTTTACAACCCCGGCAACCGGGCTCCTCCATTAAACCTTTAACTTACGCCGCTGCTTTTAACAAAGGCTGGACACCGGCAACGATCCTATGGGATGTGCCGAGTGAATTCCCGCCTTCAGGCGATCCCAATGACACCCGGGACCCCTATAAACCGGTCAATTACGATGGCAGATACCATGGTCCGATGAGCCTGCGTTCTGCGCTGGCAAACTCTTACAACGTTCCTGCAGTAAAAGCGCTGGAATTTGTGGGCATTTATGATGATCCTGCCACCTCTGAAGAGGATGGATTGATCGCTTTCGCCCGTCAGTTGGGGATCACAACACTCACCCAAAATGATTACGGTTTATCCCTTACCCTGGGCGGCGGGGAGGTCACGCTGTACGAAATGACCTCGGCATTCAGCGTTTTTGCCAATAACGGAAAAAAGGTCGATCCAGTGGCGATCACGCGGATCGAAGACCACTCAGGCAATATCATCTATGAATTGCAGCCGCAGGAAGCGAAGCAGGTGATGCGGGCTGAGCACGCTTACCTCATCACGTCGATCCTGTCGGACGCGGCTGCCCGCGCACCGATGTTCGGCACCGACTCGATCCTCAATCTCTCTTTTCCGGCAGCAGCCAAAACCGGCACGACAAATGAGTATCGGGATAACTGGACCATCGGTTATACCCCTGACCTGGCGGTTGGCGTTTGGGTGGGCAACGCGGATAACACTCCCATGGTGGACACATCCGGTGTTTCAGGGGCGGCACCTATCTGGAGTCAGTTCATGGAAGCAGCTGTCCCTTATCTGACCAGCAATTCTCCAGCCGAATTCGCGCGACCTGAAGGGATCGTGGAAAAGCAGGTTTGTGTTTACTCGGGCACCGAGCCTTCAGAATACTGCCCGAAAACGCGTACCGAGATCTTCGCGTCAAATACCCTTCCTCCAGAAGCCAAAGACGATCTATGGAAAAAGGAAACGATCGATACCTGGACGAATTTGAAAGCCTCCAGCGCTTGTGAAGGATATTCAAAGGAATTGATGGTACTGAATGTAACTGATAAATGGGCCAGGAAATGGATCGAAGGAACCGACCAGGGCAAAGCATGGCTGGAGGAGATCAATTTTCCTGAACCACTTGTTTATGTTCCCAAGCGTGAATGCCGTGCCGATGATCCACGCCCGACGTTGTTGTTTGTAGGGTTGGAGAACAAGCAAACGATCACGTCAGACAAACTTGATATTTACGCCGTGGTAGATGCAACCGACAAGTTCAAGGATTTCTATCTTGAATATGGTGTGGGCAAAGATCCTGAGAGCTGGAAGATGCTTGTGGAGCCGGGTGGATCACCCTCCGAGAATCCTCAAAAGTTGTTGACTTGGGACATGACCAAAGTGGAAAACGGCACGATCACGCTGCGCCTGTTCATGAACTCGACAAACGATGGACATGCCGAGAAGCTCTTGCGATTGAAGATCCAGGTGCCGACGCGCACGCCCACACCGACGAAAACGCCCAAGCCAACCAAGACCCCGACGATGACACCGACCGAGACACCAACGCCTGCAATCACTCCGACTATTGGAGGGGAGACTACACCCACACCGACGGATGACGGCGGGTTGTTCCCGTGGCTGCCGACTGTGTTTCCGTTCTTCCCGACGGACACGCTGACGCCGTGACCCGGGGTTCCAACGGGAAGATCAGCCGCGCCTGTTTCTGGGTTGAAGAAAAATCGGGGTATCGCCGTTTAGCGGGGATTTAAGTTCCTGACCTTCAAGCGCCATCACCCGGCTGCTGGCGAAGTATTCGAAATCAAAACCTGTCGCATCACCAGGGTCTTTGCCCGGTATGGGCATTAATCGCGCGGTAAGCGGTTTTGCCAGGCGAACAGAAATCGCCGCCACATCCATCAGGATGGACTCGAGCTGCTCCTGTGTTGTCGCGCCGGCAAGCGGGATGGTATCCAGACCGGTGCCGCACACGGTGGAGTAGAGCAGCAGGTCTTTGACCGTGAGCAACCCCTGTTCGGCACGCCGGGCAAGAACAGAATCTTCCAGCACCGGCAGCATCATGCCATTGAACCCCACGCGCGGCCAGGTCCCTTTATCCAAAGCATTTGCCACCACGGCTACAGCCGCGAGCGAACCGCTCCCGCCGATGTGCGACAATCCCAGTTTCTCCACCGCGCCGCCCAACGAACACCAGTCTTCGGGGAAGGGGGCAGGTGAAAAATCGAACCCGAGTAGATTAATATTGCTACCTGCTGCCAGATTAGTGAATACGCTGCTGATCACCGCCGCCAGATCTTGCAGTTTCCTGATGAGGGAAGCGGAGGAAGCTTCAATGTCAGTGGCGCCATCAAACGCGGTCAGCACCGCGTCAGCGCATTCCACTGCAATCGAGATGGCCGGGGGTGATGCGTGCTTGTGATAGGCTGCTGGCAGGAAAGGGGCTCCCGGGGCGACATTGGCAAGGGCAGCAAACCTGAGATTGGCAAATCCATCCGGGGTGAGGGTCGCGGTTTCGCGGATCACGCTGGCGGAAGCCCTAACCGCGGCAGGGTAGAAGCATTTTTCATCTGCGATGACTGCGCTGCAAAAGATATCCCCGGCGATGCTTAACAATCGGGGTATGGCTGCATAGGACCATGGGTGGTCGGGAAGTGCCGGTCCGAGCGAAAGGTACTGCCAGCCCAGTTCGCGTGCTTTTTGACCCAGGGCGGTGACCAAGGATTGCTGTTTTGAGTTGGATAAACCAGACAAGTAATATGGAAAGGGAACAGCGGCCAGGCGGGTGGAGAGGACAGGCATGACTTGATCGTTGATCGCTGCGCGTAAGTTTTCACTCAAAATCGCGAGCCTGGCCAGGTCCTGATCAACTGAAGGGGAGGAGGGATCAAAAAAACTGGTGATGGAGCGGATTCTCATGTGCTCCTCTGGCGCAGGATCTCATAAAGGAGTATGGAGGCTGCCACACCGGCGTTCAATGATTCAAAATTCCCCGGCATGGGGATGTGGATCTTTTCCGCGAGGTCCTGGATGGATGCCATGTCTGCACCTTCGGCTTCACCTCCCACTACAAGGGCAAGCGGACCGGTCAGATCGGTCTGCCACATGCTCGTGCCGCCGCCTGAATCAGCCAGCACGATCCTGAGCGGTGCGGGAAGGTTCCCGGTGCAGTAGGACCTGATCCAGGGCCAGTCAGTCTGGTGGATATGAAGGCGAAAATGCGCGCCCATGCCTGCACGCACAACTTTTGGCATGAAAGGATCGACGCTGCCAGGTGTAACAATGACCATCTGGACACCTGCGGCGGCCGCGCTGCGCAAGATCGTACCCATGTTGCCCGGGTCACGAAGCTGGTCCACAATGAGCACAAGATCTGCACTGGCAGGCGGGGGTTGGGTAGATTGGGGAACCAGGCAAAGGATACCCTGGGAGGTTTCTGTGTCCGAAAGGCGGTTCAACAACTGCGGATCCAGCTCGAACATCTCTATCCCGCGGGAGCGGAATTTTTCAAGGAGGGTGTTGCCACGGGAGGAAAGCTGACTGCTGTAGAGGAGCGAGTGGAGAGTTATGTCCGCGGCGTATACTTCCTCAGCCAACCGGATCCCTTCGACGACAAAAAGCTGATGTTGGGCGCGGGCAGCTCTATCCTTCATTAACTCGCGGACGAATTGCACCTGCGGGTTGTGGACTGAGCGGATGAGTTTATCAGGAGATGTAGTCATCTTATCAATTCTACCCGATTCAGTTTAAAAACAAAACGGGATGGCATTAGCCATCCCGTTGGAGTGTTGAGTGAGATTATGCGGATCTTGCTTTTTCGACAACCGCGGTGAAGGCTTGCGGGTCGCGGGCGGCGAGATCAGCCAACATCTTGCGGTTGAGCTGGATGTTTGCTTTACGCATCGCGTAAATGAACTGACTGTATGTTAGGCCATTCTGGCGGGCGCCAGCGTTGATACGGGTGATCCACAGGCGGCGCAGATCGCGTTTGCGATTGCGGCGGTCGCGCGAGGCATACCACATGCTTTTCAAGCGGGCTTCATTGGCGCGGCGGATCAGGCGATGCCGGCTGCCAAACTGACCCTTGGTAAACTTCAATACTCTTTTATGACGATGATGGCTGTAAGGGCCACCTTTTACACGAGCCATTTTTTACTCCTTTGCGAACCCCTGGGCGCCGGTCAATCGACCCGTTGCATGCACCCAACAGCTGCACTAATCCGAATACGACAGGTCAGAGTCTCTACTTCTCCATGTTCGGAGCGAGACGATTGACGCGCTGAATGATCTTGTCTCCCTTGACGGGGACCATCTCAGCCAACAAGGCTTTGGTGCGTTTTGAAGTGCGGCGCCGGAGGTGGCTTTTTCCACCCTTGGTGCGCAACAGAACGCCAGACCCGGTCAGGCGAAACCGCTTGGATGTCGCTTTATGGGTCTTCAATTTGAACTTGCCTGATTTAATCTTGCGTGGCACAGCAAACTCCTCTCAACAATTTACGCTTTACATTGCGCAAAGGCGGATTATACCAGAATTTTAGAATTCCATGAAAAATGGATGATCTTTAACAGCGATTAGAAAAATGATGGCAAAAATCAGGACTCTGCAGGTTGTTCGCTTTTATCCTGTTCCACAACCTTTTTCTTGCCCGGTTTGGATGGAGCCAGCACCATACCCATGGTGCGTCCTTCCATACTGGGAGCCTGTTCAATAGTCGCAATGTCAGCCAATTCCTCAGCGATCTCCCTCAAGTCCTCGAGAGCGATCTCGGGATATGTAATCTCGCGTCCTCTAAAGCGAATGGTGACCTTAACCTTGTTGCCCTCCAACAGCCAGCGGCGTGCGTCGCGGGTTTTGAAGCCGCGATGATGTTCGTTGGTCTTGGGGCGCAGACGGATCTCCTTGACCTCGATCTTGGTTTGGGCTTTGCGCGCTTCCTTTTCTTTCTTGGTTTTCTCGTAAAGGAATTTTCCAAAATCCATTACCCGGCAAACCGGTGGTTCAGAATTTGGTGCGACCTCAACCAGGTCAAGCTCTGCTTCACGGGCGATTTGTAAAGCTTTTTGGATGGGAACAACCCCGATGTTTTCATTCTGGGGTCCGATCAAACGAACTTCGGCGACCTTGATCAACTCATTGACACGAAAGTTTTGGGTACTGATAGTCTTCTCCTGTTGAAAAACTTTAAGATAAGCCCGTGACTTTAACGGGCTAAACTAAATTTTATAATACCATAAATTTGAACTCAAAGTCAACAAGATCGAGGATTTATTGGCTTGGTAGATCGACAAATTCCAGGTAGCGGCGATGCGTACCGTCGACCGACTGGTACTTGCCGCGGTATTGCACAGGCAGGAGGCTGGCAATTTCGTACATGACAGCATCCGTCAACTCCTGGCGGGCAACCCGGTCGGGATTGGTGGTTGGATGGAGCAGCCTGAAGGGACGTCCGGCTTTCATCATCATACGCGGACGTTGATAGCGGCGGTAACTTTCCCCTAAGAATTCGTGACCATACAATACAAAGGGCAGGATGGGTACACCGGTGCGCAGTGCCAGATAAACAATGCCAGCCTGTCCCTGGTTCAATTTACCATCGCGTGAGCGGGTACCTTCCGGGGCGACCGCGATCATTTTTCCGGCTCGCAGCGCTTCTTCTGCTTTTCTGAAGGCGGTAAAGTCCACCTGGCCTCGGGTGATCGGGATGGCTTCCCAGGCATTGAAAAGCGTGCGCATCAGGAACTTATCCCATGTCTCGATCTTGGCGAAAGCGGTTACCTGCCTGGGGTGAAGATGGCTGAAACCAACCGGTGCATCGAGCCAGTTGATATGGTTGGTTGCCAGGATCAACGGTCCGCGCATGGGAATGGCAGCCACTGCAGCATCGTCGATACGCAGCATGGTGCGCAAAATGGCTTTGATGGGAGGATTGATGTGGGCAGCAGTCAGTATCATGGAGTGATCCTGGAAATAAGCTCCAATCCACGGGGAATCAGGTTTATGTTGATCGACTGACCAGCTTCGCAGACGGTTACTCCATCCGCATGGACCGGTAGCGTGCCCTTGAGGGCAGTTACGATCACCCGGTCGCCCTGGCAGGTTTGCACCGCCGGGTCTTCGGCGTGAGTGCCCTTCATGAATTTTCCGATCAGCCCGAACATCGCCATTTGCGGGACCTTGCTGACGATGACGAGGTTGAAGAGCCGGTCATTGATGACCGCCGTGGGAGCCATCATGAAACCGCCGCCCATTCTGCGGCCGTTCATAACAGAGACCATCAGGGCTGAAACCGTGTAATTTTTGTCTCCGACCTCGATGCTGACCTCGGGCGGCTTGAAGTATATGAAAATCGTTTTAACGGCTGCCACCAGGTAAGACAGCATGCCCTTCAATTTTGACCGCGCGGCAACAAACCCGACGACCGCATCAAAACCGACGCCAATACCATTGCCAAAGTAGAGCACACTGGATTCACCATTGGCACTGACTGCGCCGATATCGATCCATTTGCGCGGAAGCGATGCCAGCAGGGAACAGGCTTCATCGACATTCACGGGAATATCTGCGCCAAATGCGAAATCGTTCCCCCGGCCAACCGGGATCACACCCATGACCGGGAATGAACCATGTTCCTGTTTGTGCTGCATTAATCCATTGAGGACTTCGTTACTGGTGCCATCACCGCCGGCCGCAATAATGTATTCATATCCATCGGCCGCGGCTTTCCGTGCAAGCTCTATGGCATGTCCCGGGTAATCAGTGATACTGATATCAAAATTGAGCCCGTATTGGGTCAGTAGTTCCTTGATACGCGGCAGCGCTTTGAGGGCATCACCGGCACCGGCGATCGGGTTCAGGATGATCATGTAACGGGTCATCTACACTCCAGTTTTTCTCTTTTGATCAGGTCGATATGCTGCTGCTTGCTGTGTGTTGAAAAGCAAATTGTGAGCCTAATTCTCTTACCTGATTATGAATAACACCGCCATAGCTTTGTTGATGCGAAAAATGATTGTTAGAGTTCCGGAGAGGAAATATGTGAAAAATAAATTCCACCCCGCGGGTGGACCTGTGTGGGCGGTATAGGACTCGAACCTACGACCTTTGCGATGTCAACGCAACGCTCTAACCAACTGAGCTAACCGCCCGGTGCTGCTAATTATAATGGATATTTTTATTGTGACAATGGTAAGAGTAGAACAGGTAGCTATAGAACGTTGATCACACCCGCCCACAGGACGGTAAATTTCGGTTGCGGCAGTTCAATTCCGGGCGGTGAGAGATGACCGATGGCGATGATCAGTTTTTGACCCTTCTGAAACCCCGTAAACCGCCGCGATCCGTACATGGGCACCAGATTGGCGGAATTGATCGTGTAAAGCTGGCAATCATGCTCATAAGCTGTTGCATAGAGCATGTCTTTGCCAATGATCACCTGAATGATATTGGGTGAGGAGTAACCGGCTCCTTCAGGGATCATGAAATCAAAGCCCTGTGTGGACAGGCGAAAGCCTTCACGGTTTGTTATGGAATACTCCAGGCTTTCCTCTCCCTCTTGAGAGATCTTCTGCCAGTGGGCATCATCCACAACAATAATCGGGTATTCAAGGTCAGGCACGATCGATGACATCAATGGGCAGGTTCCTCACTCCTAAAGATGTTGATTCAAGTGGATTATAGAAAAAAAATTAAAAAAGCGAAAGTAAAAATGAACAAATTAATTGTGAAAAAAATATTTGAAATGGTATAATAGCGGGGCTTTGAGTTCCAGGCATGGAGAGGTAGCGCAGTCCGGCCTAACGCGCCCGCTTGGAAAGCGGGTATACCGCA
>CAYWVP010000055.1:8389-9895 GCA_964461605.1 uncultured Anaerolinea sp. | reverse complement strand
CACAAGGAAGAAATGGACCGCCGGGTAAAGGAATCATTAGAGGAGGTTAAAATGGGCGGGTATGAAAACCGCTACCCGCGCGAAATGAGCGGCGGGCAACAGCAGCGCATCGCGCTCGCCCGTATGCTGGCTTACCGCCCCAAGGTATTCCTGATGGATGAACCGCTTTCCAACCTGGATGCGCGGCTTCGTATGGACATGCGCACCGAGTTGAAACGTCTGCACCACATTTCCGACGCCACCACCGTGTATGTAACGCATGATCAGATGGAAGCGATGACCATGTCCACGACCATTGCGGTCATGAAGGAAGGCGTCATTCAGCAGCTGGATACGCCGGATAAGGTCTATCATTTCCCGGCAAACCTGTTCGTGGCTGATTTCATCGGTAATCCCAAGATCAACCTGTTGGAGGGCTGGGTGTCCGGACAGGATCTGGTTGACCTGGGCAGGTTCAACATCCCGGCACACACCTACCGGAAAAGCGGTGATGTGGTAGCGGCTTTCCGCCCGGAGGATATTTGCGTCCACCCTGAACCGGTGGAGGGCGGGGTGGAGTTTTCCGCTTATTCGGTGCAGCCCGCTGGCGCAGACACAACCATCATCGCTCATAAGGGAGATACTGAGCTCATCGTCAAGGAGATGGGTGTGAGCAAGATCGCGATGGACCAGAAGATCTGGTTAACTTTCAACAAGGATGCCATCAATCTATATGATAAGGCAAACGGCAAACTGGTAACTGGATAAAATTTAATGGTATCGATAGGTTGAATAGAATCTTCAGGACAAAAGGAGGTGATTAACCAAACATTTCTTATTGTGATCGATTAGTTGGTTCGTCCATATATTCAAGGAGGAAGGTAGATGAAAGCAGTATTACGAATCGTAACACTTGTACTTCTTGTCAGCTTCATTGCCGGCTGCGCGCAGCCCACTGAAGCACCAGTTGTTGAACCGCCTGCGGCTGAAGCACCCGTTGCGACAGAAGCCCCGGCAGCCACCGAAGCACCGGTTGTCGAAGAAGTACTCGACCCGAAGGATGAATGGCTGAAGACCAACCAGCTCGGACCGTACTACACGGATGAGCAGGATTGGGCAGCGATCGAAGCAGCAGCTATCGCAGAGGGTGAACTTCTTGTTTACGCGAACTCTTCAAAGATCGAATCATCTGCAGAAGCGTTCATGGAAAAATATCCCGGCATCAAAGTGCAGGCGTTCGACCTGGGCGGCGATGATGTGCTTCTGAAGACGCTTGAAGAGCAAAAAGCCGGCGCTTTCACCGGTGATGTCTGGTCGAGCAGCGGTGGTGCTGACCTGGTGGGTAACGTGATCCCCAATGGTTATGTTTACCGCTTCATGCCATCCACTGTCGCCGACAAGATCCCTGAGCAATACAGCCAGCCGCTGTTGATGGCTCGCCTGGGCACCAGTGTGTTTGCCTACAACTCGGAATTGAACGACAGCTGCCCGATCACCAATGTTTGGGAGCTCACTCAGCCGGAATGG
>CAYWVP010000055.1:5175-8289 GCA_964461605.1 uncultured Anaerolinea sp. | reverse complement strand
TTGACCTCCTACTCCAACATGGCAGACGTTCAGGAAGGCAAACTTGCATTCGAGCCTTGCTGGGGTCTGAAACCCATGCTGGGTGTGCAGAGCCAGAGCTACGTTGCCATTATCAACCAGGCACCCCACCCCAATGCTGCCAAGCTGTGGGTATTGTGGCAGGTGAGCGAAGAAGGTCGGGATCCGTGGGCGAAATTCGGTACCTACTTCACGGATGAAACCTATGAGGTTCCTGAAGGTCAGAAACCATTGGAAGAAATGATGTCAATGACCTGGTTCATTGATGAGCAGTTCGCCTATGATCACATGATCGAAGCACGTGACTTCTATCTGATCAACCTGAGCGAGTAATTTATCTGTAATCCGGTTTTATGGCACGGGTCTCGAAAGACCCGTGCCTGAAACCAGGCAGCATTATCCATTCAGTCAGATACTCTTCTTCGTAACCCGGAAGGGTGGATTAATAAGTTGCCGAGGAGTCCGTTTATGAAATTACAGACCATGTTCTTTGATGTCGGCGGCACGCTTGAAACTTACAGCTGCACACGTGATTTCCGCATCGCGAATACCAGCGCAATCAGGACCACGCTGGTAGAACATGGTATTGAACTGCAATTGTCGGATGAAGAGCTTTACGAGACGATCGTGAATGGGATCGGTGCCTACCGCAAGTGGAGCATTGGATCCATGATCGAACTGAGCACCGCCGAAATTTGGTCCAAGTATGTTTTCAAAGACTTTCAGCTTGACCGTAAGATTCTTTCAGAAGTATCTGAGCAATTATCCTATTTATATGAGACGAAGTATTACGTTCGTGAGATGCGCGCGGAGGTTCCCGCGGTACTGGCGGAGATCCGGAAAATGGGTCTGCGACTAGGCTGCATCAGCAACACCCAGAGTACCACCCAGGTGCCACAAACGTTGCAAAAATATGGCATCAGTGAATATTTTGATCCGGTTGTCCTCTCGTCCGTCTACGGTCGCCGCAAACCGGATCCTTCCATTTTTTACCAGGCAGCCCGCCTGGCAAATTCGCCGACGGGAGCTTGCGCGTATATAGGTGACAAGATCAACCGCGATATTCTGGGGGCGAAAAAAGCCGGCTTCCAACTCGCTGTGCAGGTGCGGCATGATTTTGATGATGGAGAATTGGATGGCGGTGCCGTCCCGGACGCGGTCATCAGTGACCTGCACGAATTGATCCCCCTGCTTGAAGCGGCACTGAAGAATGGCGACAAAATCCAGTCCTATAAACCGGTGAGAAAGATAAAAGCCATCTTTTTTGATGCCGGCGATATCCTTTACTACCGCCCGGAACGTGACCGGCATTTGAACGAATTCCTGGCCACCCGCAAGATTAACCCCGCACCTGATTTTGAGCCGGAGCGGAAACGCATCAAGGATCTGGCGTTTTCAGGCCAGATGCGCCGGCACGATTACTACCGGCAATTGATCCGATTGTATGGCATTACCGATGCACAGGATATCGAGGAGGGATTGCGTGCCCTCAGCCGGGATGACGCCACGGTGGCGATCTTTGAGGGTGTGCCAGATACGATCAACGCCCTCAAGGAAAAGGGATTCCTGCTTGGCATCATCACAGATACTGCAATGCCTTTTACCCGTAAACTCGATTGGTTTGAAGAGCACGGTTTTGGGCGGGTGTGGGATGTGGTGATCAGTTCCAAGGAGATGGGGGTGCGCAAACCAGCCCCATCCATGTACGAAGAGGCTCTCAATCAAACCGGTCTGAAACCCGGGGAAGCAGTTTTTGTCGGGCACAAGACACATGAACTGGACGGTGCGCGGGCGGTGGGTATGAAAACGATAGCCTTCAATTACGACGCGGACGCGCAGGCTGATGTGTTTATTGAAGACTTCCAGGATCTATTATCCGTATCCTTATTGGAGCATTAATCAATTTCTGAATGATCAAGAGACAATATGACATTATCGATTAAAGCCATTCTTTTTGACATTGGCGGTACGTTGCGTGTAACAAAACCGGGCGAGGGTAGAGATCTCTCGAAGGTGGAGGAGATCATCCACAGCCTGGGCGAGAAAACGCCGGTTGAAGATTTTATCGCCCGCATCCGCAAAGGCGAAAAATCCTACCGCCGCTGGTGCAAACCCAATTACATTGAGCTCAACGAGGGTGAACTCTGGGCACGATTTCTGCTGCCGGATTACCCGAAGGACTTCATCCGGGCGAATGCGATCCGTTTTAACCAATTATGGCGTGAATCCCGCCGGAAATACGTTCTACCGGACATGGCGGATACCATGCGCACGCTCGCCGCGCGCGGTTACCGGCTGGGGTTGATCAGCAACACCACCTCAACCGTGGAAGGCTACCAGCTGCTGGAAGAGACCGGACTCAAGGAACTCTTCAGCTGTGTGCTGCTTTCGGCTGAATTCGGCAGGCGAAAACCGCACCCGTCCTTATTCATTGAGGCTGCCAGGCGGGTGGGCGTTGACCCGCGCGAGTGCGCCTATGTCGGTGACCGTCCTTCGCGCGACCTGATCGGCGCGCGCCAGGCCAACTATGGCGCGGCTGTCATCATCAATACAGAAGGATATACCCTCGATGAGTATGATCCGGATGATTATGACCCGGAAAAAGATTCCCACCTGGGCATCAAAGCAGACCATTTTATCCGCCGATTGAGCGATTTGACGGATATTTTTCCGCCGGTCACTGAACCGGAGTCGCATGATACCTCAGATGAGGTTATACCTTTCTTTGACGTCGCCCTTTCGACGATGTGGCATGTGGACCAACCCGGCTCATTCAACGCGGCATTTGAGCAGGCTAAAAGCATCGGCATCGCCCGTTTCGAGCTGAATCACCAGATAACCGCGCAGCACCTGGCGGAATTTGACCGGGACAGGAATTATGTCAGCACGGTGCATGACCCATGCCCGGCGCTGATCAGCCTGGATGATCTCAAGAAGAATGACCTGCTGGTATCCAGCACAGATGAGGTCAAACGCCAGCAGGGGGTTGACATCGTAAAGCGCACGGTGGAACTCGCTGTCAACCTGGGTTCAAGGTCAGTTGTCCTTCATGTAGGCAGTATCCAGTGCGACCGCTCGCGCGATCGTGAATTGCGG
>CAYWVP010000055.1:1182-5075 GCA_964461605.1 uncultured Anaerolinea sp. | reverse complement strand
ACCGCATCATCGGGGTGCATTTGCACGATGTGGCGGGCATTAATGATCACCAGGTACCGGGTAAGGGCAGCGTTGATTTTGCAGCCCTCGCGGCTTACCTGCCTGAGAATTGCCAGAGGACAATGGAGATTAATCCGCGCGCAACTCCGGAAGAGCTTCTGGATGGAATGCGGTTACTTACTGAAAGTGGATGCATCCATCAACTTCGTTGATGAGCATCAGAAAGGGTTCGTTTTTGAACGGAGAGATCAAAGCAATATTCTTTGATATTGGCGGAACACTGGTGGCGAAAACCAGGTTCGCTGAAAGAGACCCGCAGGTGATCAATGAGATGGTCACTCTGTTGCGTCTGGATTGCCCGTCAGCCGAACTGGTGGAAAAGATCAACCACGGTCAACAGGCTTACAAAGCGTGGTGTGAACAAACGCTGAATGAACTGACTGTGGAAGAAAAGTGGACCCGGTTCCTGCTGCCGGAATTGGATCGTGAACTGGTCAGGAAGAACGCGCAGAAGCTACAACAGCTGTGGCGGGTTTCCAAAGGAAATGCGCACGTGAAGAGTACGGTGCTGCCTGTATTATCTGAAATTGACCGGCGCGGTTATTTGTTGGGAACCATCAGTCATTCCACACCCATGTACCTGGATGAACCGGGGATTGCGGACTTGCTCAAGGTACGCATCCACACCCCTGAGTTCGGCAAACGCAAGCCGCATCCATCCCTTTTTGTGGACGCAGCGAGGCAATGCGGACTGGACCCGGCAGATTGCGCCTATGTGGGGGATAACCCCTGGCGTGATGTGGTTGGACCGCGGGAAGCCGGTTATGGACGGGTTATCCTCGTAAAAAATGGCGGGTCGGCAACGCCACATAAAGACCGTGTGATGCAGCCAGACCTGGTGATCAAAGATCTGGAAGACCTGTTGGAGGTCTTTCCCCGCAAGAGCCGGCTGGAAGTTGCGGACGATGCAGCCGTGGAAAGCAAAGTGATGTATGACGCCGCGCTTTCGACGATGTGGTGGAACAAGGAAACCGTCTCAGCCGATGAGTTCTTCTCCACCGGCCGTGAACTGGGCTTTGCGCGGTTTGAACTGAACCACCAGATACCGCCGGAGGTTTTGCGGCAGATTGAT
This sequence comes from uncultured Anaerolinea sp., assembly GCA_964461605.1. GTDB lineage: Bacteria > Chloroflexota > Anaerolineae > Anaerolineales > Anaerolineaceae > UBA6107. Next base: position 3,943 of record CAYWVP010000055.1, on the reverse strand, counting down.
ATTGACCGCTTCTCCATTGGATCCCTGCACGACCCTTGCCCGGCGTTTATCCATGCCAAGGTGCTGGAACAGACTGATATTCAGATCACCTCGTTGGATGAAGAACGCCGCAGGAAAGGCGTGGATGTGGTCAAGGGGACCATTGACCAGGCGTGCAGAATGGGCTGCCGGATGGTGGTGATCCACCCCGGGCGCATCATATGCGATCATTCTATGGATGAACAATTACGCGGGTTGTACCGCGCAGGGTCGAAAGGCACGCCTGATTATGAGGAGCTGCGGAAAAAGGTCATTGCAGACCGTGCCTCCAGATCTGCGCCGCATCTTGAAAAATGCCTTGAAAGTCTGCGGGAGATTGTTACTTTTGCCACTGACACCGGTGTGATGCTCGGGCTGGAAAACCGTTTTCACTTTTATGAGCTGCCGGTTTTCGATGAAATGCAAGCGATGCTTAACGAATTCCGGCAACCCTGGGTTGGCTGGCAGTTCGATATCGGGCATTTACAGGTGCACGATCAATTGGGTCTACTTACGATGAAGGATTGGCTGGAACAATTCAGCCGGCGCATAGTAGGGTTGCACTGGCATGACGTGATCGGGATCCAGGACCACCAGGCGCCAGGAACAGGTGAGGTGGATTTTGCTATGCTCGCGAAATTTCTTCCACCTGATTGTTACCACACCCTGGAAGTGGATAAGGCTTTGAGCCGCGAAGCAGTGTCCCGCGGTTTAAATCATCTCGAAAAATCCGGTTGCATTAAACGCATCTGAATTTACTTTGGAGGAATCTGTATGTTAAAAATCTTTAAGAAACGCCGTAATGTATTTATCAACCTGATCACGCAACAGGCAACACTGGCTTTGGAGGGGATGGACCTCCTGAAAGCCTACCTGGCAAACCCCGCCAAAGACCTGGCAGATCAACTCACTGCCAAGGAAAAGGAAGCGGACGAGGCGCGCCGCATCCTGATCGATGAACTGAACCGCACCTTCATCACCCCTTTTGACCGGGAGGATATTTTTGCCCTGTCGCGCGCGATCGATGATATTCTGGACTACGCATACAGTACAATGACAGAGATTACGATCCTCAAGGTGGAACCGACCGAGTACATGGTGCGGATCTGCTCACTGCTGCGCGATGCCACATTCGAGTTGATGAAGGCGATGGAAATCCTGCAGGATCATCCGGCGGTGGCTGCAGAACATGCGCAGCGTGCCAAAGCGCTTGAGAATCGTGTAGAAACTGTGTACCGTGAAGCCCTGGCTGACATGTTCGTGGAAACCGATGATGTGCAAACACTTATCAACATCCTCAAATTGCGCGAGGTGTACCGTCATCTCAGCAACGCGGCGGACCGCGGTGATGAAGCGGCTAATTTTCTGGCTGATATTATAGTAAAGACCACTTAAGGATACGCTATGTCAGTGACCCTCATCATACTTATCGGTCTGGCGCTAATTTTCGATTTTCTCAATGGTGTGCACGACTCCAGTAATATTGTGGCAACAATGATCTCCTCCCGTGCGATTGCGCCTCGTGCTGCCCTTACTATTACCGCGATTGCCGAGTTTTGCGGTCCATTCATCTTCGGCGTAGCGGTGGCCAACACGATCGGTCATGAGATTGTCGATTCAGCGCAGCTGAACATGCTGGTCATCATTGCAGCCCTTGCCAGCGCTATCGTTTGGAATGTGATGACCTGGGTTTTGGGGATCCCCAGCAGCAGCTCTCATGCCTTGATCGGGGGGATCATCGGCTCAGTGGCTGTGGGTGCCGGCTTTGGAGTGATCAAAATGGATGGCGTGATCAAGGTGCTCATCTCGTTATTTGCGTCGCCCATTATCGGTTTTATCGCCGGTATGCTAATCGCCAACCTTGTTTTTCTGCTTTCATGGAAAAGCACTCCCAAAGTAAATGGTGTGTTCAAAAAACTGCAGGTCATTACCTCCATTGGTCTTGCCCTCAGCCACGGCACAAATGACGCGCAAAAAACCATGGGCATCATCACCCTGGGGTTGGTCATCAGCGGGACAATTGCGACCTTCCAGGTGCCCACCTGGGTGATGGTCCTGTGCGCAGCGGCGATCGCTTTGGGTACGTCCGTGGGCGGCTGGCAGCTGATTCGTACATTGGGTTCAAAGTTTTACAAGATCCGCCCTGTGGACGGATTTGCTTCGCAGATCGCTTCCGCCGCGGTCATTCTCACCGCGTCACTTGTGGGTGGACCGGTGAGCACCACGCAGGTGGTCAGCACAGCGATCATGGGGGTAGGTGCGGCTGAGCGTGTGAGCAAGGTACGATGGGGAGTGGGGGGCGAGATCGCTTCCGCCTGGTTGTTCACCATTCCCTCCACCGCGCTCCTGGGGGCGGGGGTTTATATGTTACTCAACTTGATCTGGTAAAGGTGACCTGATGACCGAAGGTAATAAACATTACGACGCGATCTTCGCGGGCAATTACACCAAGGATACGATCATCACCCCGGATGGCACCCGGTACGTGGATGGCGGCGGGATGAACTACGCCGCGCACGCGGCTGCCCGCCTGGGCAGGAAAGCAGCGATCGTCACCCGCCTGTCGCGCGAGGATGAACATGTCGTTGAGGCGATCCGCGCGGATGGGATCGATTGCTACCCGGTGTATGCTCCTTCCTCCACACTGATGACGCTGGAGTACAAGACGCATGATGTGGACAAACGCTCGCTTTATGTCAAAGCCACCGCAGGCACGATTCAGCCGTCTGACCTGGACGGATTG
>CAYWVP010000055.1:0-1082 GCA_964461605.1 uncultured Anaerolinea sp. | reverse complement strand
CTGACCCTTCCGCCGCAGGAAGCGGGCAAGTGGTCAGCTGCGGTGACCAGCCTGAAGGTGGAACGCCTGGGTGTGTTCAACCGTTCGATCGAAGAGGTGCAATCCTTCATTGCCGAGCATTATGATTGACCGGTTTGCTGTGCGTCGGCAGGAGATCCAGCGCGACCTGGAAAAAGCCATGGATGGATATCCCCGTCTCTGGACGCGGGTTACCCGCGCCTGGCGTGATCAGGGTGACGGAAATTTTGCCTGGCTCACCTACGCGGCGAATTACCTTTTCTCGTTCAAAGGGTTCAGGTGGGCACTCGATCCTTTTTCCCTGTCTTACCGCGTGGGGGGTGTGCCCATACCGGAATACCGGAAGGATCTGGCCGGACTTTCCCTGATCGTGCTGACACACGCGCACAACGATCATCTGGACATGTCGCTGGTCAAAGCGTTGGCAGACACTCCGGTCCAGTGGGTGATCCCGCAGTATGTATTGGAAAAGATCGAGGCTGAGCTAAAACTCCCGCGAGAACGGGTGATCATACCCCTTGCAGGTGAAGAGATCGAATTGGGTCCATTGCGGCTGCTGCCGTTTGAGTCTTTGCACATGAACGGCGCGCATGGTGTGCCGGAGACGGGCTATCTTGTCACGTTTGATGATCAACGCTGGCTGTTTCCCGGGGATATCCGCAATTATCAATTTGATCATTTACAGGCGTTTGGCAGGCTGGATGGGGTCGTGGCACACTTGTGGCTGGGCAAAGCGCGGGCGATGGAGGAGACACCTCCATTGCTGAATGCGTTTTGCGATTTTTTTGGCAGTTTTGACACCAGGCGGCTTGTCATCACACATCTAAACGAGTTTGGCAGGGATGAACGTGAAATGTGGCGAGAGAGCCACTTTGAACTTGTGCGCGAGGAGATCCTGCGCCGCAACCCTGCGCTGCAGGTGGAAAAAGCCGTGATGGGTGACAGGATCATTATTGATCGATGAAACATCTTTACGATGAGGTGAATAAGATGGAAAACGAGAAGATATTAGCCAGCAGGGACCTCTTCTGCGAGGCATTGCACCGGCAGATGAACCGGATCGC
>CAYWVP010000054.1:7496-10191 GCA_964461605.1 uncultured Anaerolinea sp. | reverse complement strand
CCATGGGCAAGAAACTGGCTGCTGGTGAAGCAACTGCAGAAGAAGCCGCGGAATACTACAAATATTGGAATGACCGGGCTACGTACGTTTTGGAAAATGAAGACATGGATGGCTTCTTTACTGTAACGATTTACGAGTAAAGATTACGGGTCAAACCAAGAAGCGACAAAATAGCGGTTTAAAAAACCGCTATTTTGTTTAGTTGTTGGATCAACGATTTTTTCCTTGATTGCAGGTTTTTTGAGCGCTTTTCAAAAAACCATACAAGATTAATATGGACTCACTGCTATTGATCAGAGGATCGGATTTCCTTAAGCTCGCCCGTCACGGTGAAGATCGTCCGCTCGCAAATGTTGGTGACACGATCCGCCACACGTTCCAGGTTATGCGCCACCCACAAAATCCAGCTGACGCGTTGAATGCTGTCCTCATCCTTGACGATCTGTTTCATCAGTGTGTGATAGACCTCGTTGTATAGCCGGTCAACCTCGTCATCTTCTTCAGGGATCAATTTCGCCTCGTCAAGATCCTCTTTGATGAACGCGTTTATCGCGCGGTGCAGCATCCTGGCGCATTTTTCCGCCATGATCGGAATTTTTATCAGGGGCACGATTAATTCTTCATCACCCATGCGGATGTTGATGGTGGCGATCCCCTTGGCATAATCCCCGATGCGTTCCAGCTCACCCGCGATTTCGAGTATGGAAGCCAGCAGACGCAGATCGTGTGCCATGGGCTGCTGAGTCGCGATCGTGATCAGCACCTGTTCCTCTATCGCGAATCGTTTAGTGTTGACCTTTCCATCGGTCTCTACGATCTGTTTTGCACTTGCCACATCGCGCTTCTTAAACGAGTCAACGGCTTCAACGATCTGTTGTTCCACCAGGTTGCCTAACAGCAATAATTCATCCTTCAAGAAGTTTAATTCAGCCTCAAAAGTAGCTCTCATGCCCACCTCATTTTATATATTGAGAATCTCATTATCCAAACCTGCCGGTAACATAATCTTCTGTTCGCTTGTCACCCGGCCTTGTAAATACCTTGTTGGTTTCATCAAACTCGATGACCGTACCGGAACGGGTCCCCTCAACCAGCATCATCATCGCGGTGTAATCTGATGCCCGGGCTGCCTGCTGCATGTTGTGTGTGACGATCACGATCGTGTAATTCTCTTTGAGCGATTGCATCAGTTCTTCGATCTTCAAGGTTGCGATCGGATCGAGAGCAGATGCCGGTTCGTCCATCAGGATCACTTCAGGCTGGATCGCCAGGGCACGCGCGACACAAAGCCGTTGCTGCTGTCCGCCTGATAATGACAGGGCGGATTGTTTAAGTATATCCTTAACTTCGTCCCAAAGCGCGGCTTTTTTTAATGTGGTTTCCACCAGCTCATCCAGGCTGCCTTTGTAGCCGTGAATACGCGCAGCCCAGGCTACGTTCTCATAGATAGATTTGGGGAAAGGATTAGGTCTTTGAAATACCATACCGATGCGATAACGCACCTGGACCGGGTCAACATCCCGATCATAAAGGTTCTTTCCGTCAAAAATGATCTCACCCTCGATATGCGAACTGGGAACCAGTTCGTTCATGCGGTTAAAAGCTCGCAGAAGCGTTGATTTACCGCACCCTGAGGGGCCGATAATTGAAGTGATCCGTTTTTGGGGGATTTGCATGTTCACATCGGTGACTGCCTTGAAATCACCGTAGAAAATGTTTAAGTCATGGGTTTCAATGATTACATCGTTCATTAATTGTTTCTCCGTGAGTGTCAGAATTAGAATTTTCGGGATAGCTTGTTCCGAAGTACGATCGCCACGGCGTTCAATCCCAATAATAATACCAGCAAAACGAGGATTGCGGCGCCGGCTAGATGTCGCCATTCAGGTTGGGGTCTGGCTGTCCACTGGTAGATCTGGATGGGAAGCGTGGTGAATTTTGAAAAAACTGAGGTTGGATCGAAAGAGATCGCGGTGGAGGCACCCACCACAACCAGAGGCGCAGTTTCACCAATGGCGCGTGAAACGGCCAGTATTAAACCAGTTAAGATCCCCGGAAAAGCGTTGGGCAGCACATGCGCCCAGGTAACCTGCCATTTCGTCGCCCCCAATCCATACCCGGCGTGCCTCAATGATTGCGGAACAGCGCGGATCGCTTCCTGCGCATTAATGATGATCAACGGTAAAACCAGCAAACCCAGGGTCAATCCGGCTGACAAGATCGTCCTGCCATTAGCGGTAGTAGGATCCACCAGACCAAAGATCGAACCGCTCGTTAATGGTTCCATAAAGCGCACAAAGATGGCCAAACCAAGGATACCGTAAATAATTGAAGGTACACCTGCCAGGTTATTAATATTTGTTTGTATTATCCGATTCACCCAGTTGTCACGGGCATATTCCTCCAGGTAGATCGCCGCCCCAACTCCCACAGGAAATGCGAAAAGAATCGTAATGAGGATCGTCCAAAGGGATCCCAGGATGGCTGTGCGAATCCCTGCGGTGGCGACTTCACTGGATTGTGGTCGCACCAGTCTGTTCCATCTCAACCAGGATATGAATTTCAGTTCCGCACGGGGTTTTTCGGTGACCAACCTGGAATATTCTGAAAAAACTTCTTTTTTTCTAAATAATGAATCCGCCAGGTTCCAGGATTCCAGCACCTCATATTTCAGTATTCTCTCCTCAATTATTGC
>CAYWVP010000054.1:0-7396 GCA_964461605.1 uncultured Anaerolinea sp. | reverse complement strand
TCAAACAACACTTGTGTATCTTTGAAATTCCGGATCATTCATACACCTCACGGAACCGCTTAACAATCCATTGGCTGATGACGTTAAGGAACAGTGTAGAAAGGAAAAGGACTAATCCGATTGCGAATATGCTGTCGTAATCTATCGAATCGTAGCTCAAATCACCCCCGGAGATTCGGACAATGTGTCCGGTCATCGTCTCAGCCCCTTTAAACGGATTCAATGTGAGGTTCGGACCAGCCCCTGCCGCAACAGCGACGATCATGGTTTCGCCGATCGCGCGTGAGATGCCGAGGATGATCGCCGCGCTGATCCCGGAAAGCGCTGCAGGCAAAACGATCTTGAAAACCACCTCAAACTTGGTGGCACCTAACCCGTATCCTGCCTCACGCAGAGACCGCGGCACGGCGGCCAACGCATCTTCACTGATGGATGCAATCAAGGGCAGAATGAGAATCCCCATTACCAAACCCGCGGATCCCGTGTTGTAAATGTTCACAATATCTTTTCCGAATATCTCACGCAAAAGTGGTGTGATGAACGTCAAAGCGAAGTAACCGTAAACGATGGTAGGGATGCCAGCCAATACTTCCAGGACCGGTTTTAAGAAGTTGCGCACCTTTCTGGAAGCATATTCGGATAAGAAAACTGCGACGGTCAGACCCAGTGGAATGGCAATCAGCATCGCTATTGCGGTAGTCAGCAGAGTCGATGTCGCCAGTGGTAAAATTCCGAACTGGTTGATATGAGGTTGCCAGGCTGTACCAGTCAGAAACTCACCCAGTTTCACCTCAGGTTTCTGGAAGAAAAGTAAGGCTTCCTTACCAAGAGTAAAGATGATCCCTGCCGTCGTTAAAATAGAAAAGAAACCCGCCAGAAAGAGTGAGCCCTGGATCAGTGATTCCGACCAACGCCTTCTCTTCTTCAAAGTTGCGTTTTTACTGGGGAAATTATCTAAATGATTATTTTCTTTTATCTTCATGCTGAGCGTTCCTCTTGACACGAGTTCCTTCCCCCGGATTACCCGGGGGAAGGATTACAGAAGGAGTGATAATTTGTTTTACTTGATTACAGATCCAGTCCAGGCATCTATCGCATTCTGCAGGATTTCATCTGAAGCCGGGAAGTACCCGACATCAAGGATCTCATTGTTGACGTTGGAAAGGTAGAAGTACACGAATGCAGCTACCTGGGGTTTTTCCTGCATGATCTGCGCGCTTGTGTAGATGAACAGTGGACGTGAAATCGGATAACTGTTATCTTCTGCGCTTTCAGCGGTTGGAGCAACACCATCAACTGACAGTACTGTCAATTTGTCTGCATTTTCCTGATAATATGCGAAGCCGAAGAAACCTATAGCGTACGCGGAGCCTTCAACGCCTTGGACCAGAACATTGTCGTCTTCTGACATTTGCAGGTTGCTCGCGGCCAGTATGGCAGCTTCACCATTTTCGATATTGGCTTTTCCATCAGCATCAGGATAAGCCGGTGCAACGATCGCCTCAACAAAGTAGTCGAAAGTACCACTGTCTGTACCGGGGATGAAGCGCAGGATGTCTTCATTCGGCCATTCGGCACGAACATCTGACCACTTTACTGCAGATGAGAAGATCATCGCCAGTTCATCTGCGGACACATCGGTCAAAAAGGTGTTCTCCTTACTGACTACAACAGCCAACGCATCTGTTCCTACACGAAATTCTAATGGTTCTCGGCCAATCGCCTTGCAGGACTCAATTTCGCTGTCCTTTATTGCTCTTGAAGCATTGGCGATGTCGGTTTCACCATTCACACAGAAACGTTCAAATCCAGCCCCAGACCCGATGCTATCGATGGTGATCTCACCAGTAAAGCCTTCTTCTTCAAATCTCTGCTTCATTCTTTCTGACAACGGGAACACGGTCGAAGATCCGGCGCTCACGATCGCACCTGTAACCGCATCCGGCATGAATACGGCTAAAGGATCTACCTCAACCGGAGCTTCTGTGGTTACAGGCTCAGCGGCAGCTGTTGTTGCGGTCGGTTCCACCACAGGGGCGGTTGTGGGGGTGGCCGATGGTGCGCAAGCCACCAAAGCAAAAGTCAAAACCAAGACCAAACTTAAAACTGCAAATACTTTCTTAAACATTCTTTTTCTCCTTTTAGTTTTTTAACTAAAAGAAGAATATCAAACACTGATTAACCCCCGTTAAACAGGAGGTTAACGAATTGTTAAGAGATATGACTTATGCGATTTTCAGCGCAATTGAAAAGACGGACCCAACACCTTTTTGGCTCTCCACCCATATCCTGCCCTGGTGCGCTTCAACGATATGTTTGGCGATTGCCAGACCCAGGCCAGTTCCACCGCTCGCCCTAGCCTGGTCAGTTTTGTAGAACCGTTCAAAGATGCGAGGAATATCCTTTTCATCTATCCCCTCCCCCGTATCGCTGACCCGGATGATGATCTCATTATTAACCTGCTCAGCAGAAACGGTGATCACACCACCGGGTGGTGTGTACTTGATCGCATTATGGATGATGTTGATCAGCACCCGTTCCATCCGTTCAGCATCGACATTGATCACCGGTAATCCCTCCGGACAGAGCAATTGCAGGTCAAGCCCTGCCCGCTCTGCCTGCATTTTCATCCGCTCAACAGGTTTTTTCAGCAGGTCCGCAACCTCCTCATGGGTCATTAGCATTTCCACCCTGCCGGATTCGATGCGGGACAATTCCAGCAGTTCCAGAACCATCTGGGTGAGCTTATCGATCTCCACATCCATCAGGGTTAAAAAGCGTTCCGCAGAATCCGGGTCCGAACGCACACATTGTTGGAGGGTTTCATTAAGTGCCTTCATTGTCGTTAACGGTGTGCGAAGTTCATGCGAGACGTTACTGACAAAAGTCTGACGCATCTCCTCAAGATCGCGGTTTTTTGTCCTATCCTGAAGCAGGATCAAGACAGTGCCTTCCTGAACTGAACCGAGAAAAGTGCTCATCCCCAGCAGATATTTGCCCTGGTTTTTGAGTTCGATGTACATGTTCTGATCTTTTCTATCTTTTACTGTCTTTTGCCACAATTCGACCAGCTGGTACTGCTGCAAGATTTTTACAAAATCCCCGCTTTCGACATCGGTTGTTTCAACACCAATCATAGACCGCGCTGCGCGATTGATCAGCTCGATCTTTCCATCACGATGCACAATGATCAGTCCATCCATTAACCGATCAACGATCGTTTCGAGGTTTGTGTTCTGTCCACCAATGGTAGTGATTTGATCCTGGATCTGGACGGCCATTCTTGAAAAAGCGCGGGTCAGGTCATTGATCTCATTATCTGCGCCAGGTTCGGGGATTTCAGAATAATCTCCGCTGGTAATTCTTTTTGCCGCCTCTGTCAATTTTACGATTGGTCGAATGGTTCGTCTCGCCGCAAAAAACGTAGCCAATACCGCGAGTAAGATGGCTGCCAATCCACCAATGAGGATGGTTCGGCGTATCATGGACAGGCGGGCATTTACGATCTCCAGGGGTTTCGCTAACCGGACGATGTTAACAAGTTTCCCGTTGGATAACTGACCCACCGCCACGTAAACCATCTCGGTTTTAAACGTTGTGCTGTAACGAACGTTGTAGCCAATCCCGCCTGCCACCACCTGCTGGACTTCCGGCCGGTTCAGGTGATTGACCATCATTTCAGCGGTGGCATCTGACTCTGCAATGACTTTCCCATCTGCCTGGATAATTGTTACCCTTACATCAAGGTAATCAGAATAACGTCGAACCACATCGGAAAGTGCCTGCTGATCAGTTGCATTTTCAGCCAAAAGTCCCAGCTCTGTTGCGAGTAGATTTGCTTCGCTGGTAAGTGTCTCTCGGGTATCCTCGTAATAAAGATCACGGTATTGGCGGGTGTAGAGGATCAGCAGGACGGTGACCACAGTGAGAATGATCAACACAAAAGGCAGGATAAAACGCCACTTGATCGATCGTCTCATCACGCCTCGAATCTGTATCCAAGTCCGGGTACGGTGATCAACCGGGTTGGTTTGGATGGATCTGTTTCGATCTTGCTGCGCAGCCAGCGGATATGAACATCCACTGTGCGGCTGCCCCCGATGTAATCCCAACCCCAAACTTTCTCCAATATCGTCTCACGCGAGACCGCCCTTCCCTTGTTCTCAACCATGAAGCATAGCAGATCCATTTCTTTCGGTTTCAACGGCACAACAACACCATCCAGGCGTATCTCATGTCGTTTCTGGTCGATCACCAGGTTTCCCAGTACGATCTCATCTGAAGGTTCTGAAGTTATTGAGACTTCAACTGGTGCCAATAGAGTGCGTTGATGTGCTTTTAACCGCGTTTTTACTCTTGCGATCAATTCGCGCATACTGAATGGCTTGACAATGTAGTCATCCGCGCCGATTTCGAACCCGATGACGCGGTCAATCTCCTCAGCACGGGCTGTTAATAATAAAATCGGGATGTCCGTCTCCGGTCGTAATGCCTTACAAACTTCAAAGCCATTCATTTTGGGCAACATAACATCCAATAGAACCAGGTCCGGTTTCCAATCCCGCGCTATTTGTAAACCTGCCAATCCATCACCGGCGCTGTTAACCTGGTAACCTTCTTTAATAAAATTGTATACCAGCGTCTCCTGTAGCGTTTTTTCGTCTTCGATGATCAAGATTTTTTCAATCATAATTAAATTGTACTTGAAATTACCAGCATCTCTCGCAATAATTCTTGCTCCTGGAGTTTTCTTTCATCATTTAGCTGGAATTATCATATAATCTTAAATTACATAGTGTAGTGAAAAAGTGAGGTCTCATGAGCCAGGAATCTGCTCCAATCAAGAAAGTGGCCATAGCTACCGGTGGTGGAGATGCACCGGGCTTGAACGCTGTCATCCGCGCTGCCGTGCTGGCTGGCCTGGGACGCGGATGGGAGATGTACGGTATTCGTGACGGTTTCAACGGGTTGATGATGCCGGAGCAATACGTCGAGGGCGGAATTATCAAACTCACCCGCGAACGCGTGCGTGGAATCACCCACCTGGGCGGCACGATCATTGGTACCACCAACCGCGGGAACCCCTTTCATTACCCGGTGAAGAATCCGGATGGTACTTACACCGAGATCGACCGATCGGATGAATTGATGCGTTCGTTTTACATGCACGAGATCGACGCACTGATCTCGGTCGGCGGTGATGGATCAATGTCGATCGCCAATTCACTGGCGAAAAAAGGGCTGCGCGTCGTCGGTGTACCTAAAACCATTGACAACGACCTTGATCAGACGGTCGTCACATTTGGTTTTGATACCGCAGTGAGTTTTGCAGTTGAATGCCTGGACCGCTTACACAGCACCGCCGCCAGTCACCGCCGCATCATCGTGGTGGAGGTCATGGGCCGTTACGCTGGCTGGATTGCTCTGGAATCTGGTGTGGCTGGTTCTGCTGATGTCGTTCTGATCCCGGAGATCCCGTATGACCTGACCATCGTGGCGAAGAAGATCGAAGAGCGCGTAAAAAGCGGCAGCAATTTTTCGATCGTTGTGGTGGCTGAAGGGGCTGTTCCAAAAGGCGGATCGGTCACCGTACTGGACAAAGAAGTGGGGCGCGCCGAGAGGTTGGGTGGTGTAGGTGAAAAAATAACCGAGGAATTGCAGAAGATCACTGGCAAAGAAGCCCGCCTAGTCGTGTTAGGCCACTTGCTGCGCGGCGGTACACCTACCTCCAATGACCGGCTCATCGCGCTGCGTTTTGGTGCAGCCGCTGTAAGGGCACTGGATGAGGGGCAACAAGGTGTCATGGTCGCTCTTGATCCTCCTACTGTTAAGTATGTACCGCTCGCGGACGCCACAAGCCGCATGAAAAGCGTCCCGCTCGATTGTGATACCATGCTCACTGCGCGCGACCTTGGCATGTGCTTTGGCGATTGATCACAATCAAATTTGATAGAAAAAGGCTCCGGTTTTTAGACCGGAGCCTTTGCATTTTTCCACCAGATCAAACGTTTTTTTTGATGATCGATTTGATCAGGCGCACGATACAGCTCAGCAGAGAAAGGCTGATCACTACAACCAGGAAGACAAGGAACCAGTGTACGAAATTCATATCCAGCATCATCTGGATCCCGCTGATTGCTTCAACGGGTAACCCGCGCTGTAACGCGAGTGTTTTATCGAATCTGATCAGGTCCTCTGCCTTTAGCATCGCCGAAACGAGGGCTAACTCAGAACTCAGGATCACGATCTCGAACACGCGGGTCAGCACGGTGTACTGGCGTTGGAACAGGATCAATGCATTGCGGCAAATATCCAGACCGATATTGATCACGATCCAGGGAAGGAATGTCATAAAGCTGGCGGTGAAGATCGGCACCATGTTCCATTTCCCGTCCACCAGCCACCAGAAACCTGCCAGATCATCGAAGAATACCGTGAAGATCAGCAAGGCAATGATGCCAAAGAAGATCCCAGCGATCGGGTCCCAGGGGTGCACCTTATCTGTTTCCTGTACACGCTCCGGGAGGTCGCTGATCGACCATTCTTTTTGTTGCTCTTTCATGAAATCAAGGTCTTTTCCCTGCCCCAGCTGGGGGAAGAACCTGGTGATGAGGATCAGGATCAAGGCAACTGACCCGATCAATCCCACCACAGCACCCCAGATGTTGGTAAACATTTCCCAGATGCCCCAGAATGGGCTCTCACCCTGGCTCAGCACAAAAGAGACAATTCCCGCGAGCAGCATCGCTCCGGCGACGATTGGCGCGACAAAGGTCACGAAGAAGCGGAACACAGGATTGAAACGCGGATCGATCAGCGCGTCGCTGTGGTGATATCCTGCCGCGACAGCATGAGGTGAACCTAGTTTCCGCAATTCCTGCTCCAGCTGTTTTTCATCCAGCACTGCTTCAGGTGGATACTGATCTTCCAGCATATCCATCAAATTCGAGCGGATCTCAGCCAGGATGTCTTTCCTGCCCTGCAATGGCAAGCGCCGCTCCACAGCGAGAAGATAACGGTCCAACAAAATGTTGCTTTTTTCTGATAGTTTCATCTTACAATCTCCTCAATTATTTGCAGCTGGGTTTTCCAATCCTTACGCAGTGCATCCAACACCGCCTGGCCAAACTCATTCAGCTGGTAATATCGTCTTGGTCGGTTATCGTCAAGCTGCCAGTCACTCTGCAGATAGCCCTGGTTTTCAAGTCTGCGCATCAGCGGGTACAGGGTATCCTGCGTAATTGAGAAGCCTTTCTCTTCCAATTGTTTAAGTAGCGAGTAGCCGTATTGCCTATCTTCCAGTTGACTCATCACGACCAGCACGATCAACCCACGACGCAATTCCGCGTTCAATCTTTCCACATGTTCTGAGAGTTTTTCGGGTTCGATCATGCAT
>CAYWVP010000053.1:4181-10674 GCA_964461605.1 uncultured Anaerolinea sp. | reverse complement strand
AATAATCACATGCTGTTGGGCAAGATCCTGGAGAAGAATGGCAACCTGGACCAGGCTGCTCATTATTATGGCCAGGCGGTTGCAATTGATCCAACTTTTATTGAAGGATACCTAAAACTAAGCCAATTACACATTAAACAGCGCGATTATGGCAAGGCGAGAAAAGTTCTGGAGCAGGGAATTGAAAATTCCCCGGCAGACATTAATTTATATCTGACCTGTGCTTCCTTATTTAAAGAGGTCAAGGATTACTACGGCGCGGAAAAGATGTTACGCAAGGCATCGGCAATTGAACCCCGCAACGTATTGATACACCGGCAGCTTGGCGCGATTCTTGCATTAAACATGGTGCATCAATCTCAGGAAGTGAGCACTCAGATATGATCCTTCAACCTACATCCAGAGACAGCAAATCAACATCACTCGATCGCCAAAAAATGCTCAAATATCTGGATGCCGGATTGGCAGGCAATTCCAGCCGGTTTACACGGCAGGCGGCTCTATCGTGGTTAACTTCCTTTCCGGGTGATCTCGAAGTAAACCTGGCTTATGCCAGGGCGCTTGTGCAGGAAAAGCGTTTTGTGCATGCAGCCCCGGTCGTACAAAAGGTTTTACGCGCTGATCCGGAATTTGCTGAGGCTGCCATATTGGGGGAGGAAGTATTCGCGAATTGCGAACCAAACTCATTGCCAAAGGCAGCTGGTACGATCCGGGCGCTGGGTGGTTATCCGGTTCATGGGGAAGCCGTACCGGAGTGGGCAAGCCAACTTAACCAAATTAGAAAGCACCTGAATCACAACGAACTTGAACAAGCGCAGGATGCGTTGATGGAAATCATCAGCGAGTCGGAGAAGGTGGAACTTGTTTGTTATTACCACTTGCTGCTGACCCAAAAGCAGGGTGACCGTGAAACACTCATCACATTGGCCAGGTTGTACCAGTCACGCTGGCCGGATTGCGTACCGATCGCCTTGATATTAGCCGACGCGCTGATGGGGAACAGTGAGACCGATGAAGCGGTGCGGTTATTGCATTTCTGCGCTGCCAGTGATCCTTCTGCCCAGGTTGCAACCCGGATGTGGGGGAAGCAATTCGCTTATCAACCCTTGTATCCGCAGGAGATGGGTATCAACCTTGACCTCCCCATCCCGGCAGAAGTGGCCGGTAGGCTCGGTTTGAATGTGCTGGGTTCTGCTGGGAGTGGTTTGGGCACGGACTCTACCGGAAAAACAGAGGCTACCGCTTTTGATGGCTACCGTGTGCTTCCCACCGAGGATGAAACATTTGCAGATCATCCCAAAACCAGAGATGCTGCAAAAAAAGTAAAGTCCCCGTTCATCACTGAGATCGAAGAGACATTTAAGAAGGTTGCCAATGATATTGGACAACCAAAGTTGACTCACAATGATGACCGCTTTCCGGCGTACGTGATCCTTACGATGCGCTCAGGATTAAAACAGCAGTATGGCGTTCAAAGCACGAACCTGATCATTGATGAGTTGCGCAACCTTTCCAAGATCGTTGAACAAAAACCGGGTTGGAGCGCAGTGATGTTCATGCCCGATGACCTGACCATTTGCGGAAAATATAACATTACGCCGGTTGACACGATTGATCCGTGGAAAATCAAACTGGCACTGGTTGATCTGGATAAGGCTTTGGAAAAAAGCGGAGAGCGGATCGGAGCTTTGCTCATCGTGGGTGGCGATGAGGTGGTACCTTTCCATCTTTTACCAAATCCGACGGACGACGGCGACGAAAATGTGCCATCGGATGGCCCTTACGGTGCTCTCGATACCAATTATTTCGTATCAGACTGGCCGGTTGGCAGATTGCCCGGTGAGCATGGCACTGATGCGGGTTTGTTGATGGAGCAACTGCACAGCGTAATCGATTACCACAGCGCTGAACTTAAAAAGCCTTCAACGATTACCTCTGTCTTACGAACGCTTTTTTTCTGGGACCAGCCCTGGGCAAAGTATTTCACCAACATTGGTTACACTGCGTCTGTCTGGCGTCGATCCTCACTGGTGACCTTCAGGCCGGTTGGCGAAGGACGCAATCTTTTTCTGTCACCTAATGGGAAAACAAGCAGTTTTGATGTTCGTAAACTTGGGCAAGCCCAGATCGGCTACTTCAACGTCCACGGAATTGAAGATGGCAGTGAATGGTATGGTCAAAAAGATCCGGTTGAGAACGAGAGTGGACCGGATTACCCCATCGCGCTCCGGCCTGCTGATATCGAAAAACTGACTTCAGCACCGAGGATCGTCTATTGCGAAGCCTGTTATGGCGGTCACATATTCGGCAAAAAGGAATCTGAATCGATTGCCCTTTCCATGCTTTCAAAAGGTGTTATGGCAATGATCTGTTCCACCACCATCTCATATGGTTCGGTCACAACACCATTGATCGGAGCCGACCTGTTCGGGTATCTGACACTTAAAAATTTGCGCGATGGCTTGTCAGTCGGTACAGCCATGGTGAAGGCAAAGGTTGAATTTGTGCGTGAAATGAACCGGCGGCAGGGGTATCTTGACGGTGAAGATCAGAAGACTTTGATTTCCTTTGTACTCTACGGAGATCCATTGGTAGCCTACGATCCCGGCAAGGCGATGCAAAAAGGTTCACCGCGCGATTTGAATCATCCGGTGATCAAAACCATATCTGACATCAGTGTCCTGGAAAAACAGGAAGAAAAGTTGGATCCAAAAATGATCGCCCAGGCGAAAAATATGGTTAAAGGATACTTGCCTGGCATCGAATATGCCGAGGTCCGCATCCGCAATCAACAGCTAAATGGCTGGACAGCTTACAGCGGCGGAAAAAGAAGCGGAAAAACGCGGTCTAATCCGTCAGGACAGGTTGTGGTCAGTTTCAGCAAACAGGTTACCCAGTCTGAACAGGTGCATAAGCAGTATGCCCGGGTAACCATGGATAAAGAAGGCAAAATGGTAAAACTGGCGGTCTCCAGGTAAACCATTCTCCATAAGAAGGACCGCGGTCACCTCCACCGCGGTCTTTTCTTTTGCACCCGAATATTGGTTATAATTCAGCAGATATTAGTCCAAAAGAAACAGGTGAGTTGATGACGACAAAAATGACTGGCGCAGAGATCAGGCAATCTTTTCTTGAATATTTCAAGGAGCGGGGACATGCTGTAGTTCCTTCTTCGTCGCTTGTACCTGGCGGTGACCAGACGTTGTTGTTTACAAACGCGGGCATGGTGCAGTTCAAAGATGTTTTCCTGGGAATTGATAAGCGCGATTACACACGCGCCGTTGATTCACAGAAATGTATGCGCGTAGCCGGTAAGCACAACGACCTGGATGATGTCGGGCGGGATGACACCCACCATACATTTTTCGAGATGCTCGGCAACTGGTCTTTTGGTGATTATTACAAAAAAGAGGCGATCGAGTGGGCGTGGGATCTGTTAACAAATGTATGGGGACTGGATTCCAGTCGCTTATATGCCACTGTATTCAAGGACGATAAGGGTGATATTCCGACGGATGACGAAGCGGTGGACCATTGGAAACAACAGAAGGGAATGGATCAAAGCCACGTCCTTTACTTTGGCCGCAAGGAGAATTTTTGGGAAATGGCGGATACCGGCCCCTGTGGACCGTGTAGTGAGATCCACATTGACCGCGGTGAGGAATTTTGTAATCGAAAGAATGAACCAGGTCACGTGTGTCGCGTGAACGGAGATTGTTCACGTTATTTAGAGATCTGGAATCTTGTTTTTATCCAATACAACCGGTTGAGCGCTGACCGCTTTGAACAACTTCCAGCCAGGCATGTGGATACCGGGATGGGTTTTGAACGTATCGTATCCATTATGCAGGATGTCAATTCCAATTACCGCACCGACCTTTTCTCACCGATGATGGATAAGATAAGGGAATTGGCTGGTACAAGCCTTACAGAGATGGATGCCAACTTCACTCCCTATCGGGTGGTCGCAGACCACACCAGGGCGGCGGCTTTCCTGATCGCGGATGGAGTAGTGCCCGGCAACGTGGGCAGGAATTATGTCTGCCGCATGATCATTCGCAGGGCAGCCCGTTTTGCTTCAAAGATCGGACTCAACGAACCCTTCATGGCGCAGATCGCCCAGGTAGTGATCGACCAGTATGGGCAGGCTTATCCGGAATTGATCAAGAATCGTAAAAGCATACAGGATAACCTGACTCGCGAAGAGAAGCGTTTCCAACGTACGGTTGAGTCGGGGCTGGCGCACCTGGAGGATTTGCTTGGAGAATTGAAAAAATCCGGCGGGAAAACACTGGATGGCGCAAGGGCTTTTGAGCTCTATGCCACGCACGGCTTACCATTGGAAATTACCCGCGATATTGCCCGTGAAGTGAATCTGGACGTGGATGAGGTTGGATTTAAAGCTTCGATGGAAGAACACAAAGTGCAATCCGGTGCCGGCAAAGCTTTTGGCAGCATGGGCGGTGACCAGGTCGAAGTCTACCGCAGCGCATATGAAAAACTTGTCGAAAACGATCAACTTCCCCGCAGCGGGGTCAAATACAACCCCTACGCCTGGTTGGAAGTGGACTCCAGGCTGATCGGGCTGTTCTCAGAAGGTGAAGAGCTGGAAGAAGCTGAACAGGGTACAGCTGTTGAGGTGATCGTCCCGCAAACCGGTTTTTATATTGAATCCGGCGGGCAGGTGAGTGACACAGGTACGATCAGTGCCCTGGATAACAGCTGGGAGATCAAAGTAACTGATGTCCGTCGACCTGCTGCGGGAATCATCATTCACATCGGCACCGTCTCTCGTGGAACAGCACGCATCAATGACCAGGTTAAATTGAAAGTAGATCGCGAGCGGCGCATGGATATCATGCGCAACCACACTGCCACACATCTTTTGCACGCGCAGCTGCACAAGGTGCTCGGTGAACACGCCCGGCAATCCGGCTCGCTGGTAGCCCCGGATCGATTGCGCTTTGACTTCACCCATCCTGATGCGATCACACAGGAGCAACTGGACGCCATTGAAAGCGGTGTCAATCATGAAATTCTGGCTTCTCATGCACTGGCGATACAGGAAAAATCTTTACAAACTGCCATGGCAGAAGGCGCGATGGCTTTGTTCGGTGAAAAATATGGTGAGAAGGTCCGTACCGTCACCATCGATCAGGAACATCCCATATCGTATGAGTTGTGTGGTGGTACACATGTAGAGAATACCGGTGATATCGGTACGTTCATCATTATCAGTGAAGGAAGCGCTGCCGCGGGTATACGGCGTATCGAGGCTGTAACCGGGCGCGGAGCTTATGAAGTGATCCGTGCGCGCAACAGGGTTTTGCGCCGTGCTGCCCGACTTACAAATTCGCCAATGGAGGAAATCGTCGCCAAGATCAGCGGCATTCAGGATGAAGTGGAATCCCTGCGGGTTCAACTGGCTCGCACCCGGCAGGAGTGGGTCAAATCGGAATTTGAGGAAAAACTTGGGCAGGTAACGCCTGTAGCCGGCATTCCGGTGCTTTCTGTATTGCTGAAAGGCGCGGATATTGAAAGCATGCGCCAGATGACCGACATTTTCAGGCAGAAGCATCCTTCCGGAGTGGTGGCAATCGGGTCTGTGATCAACGACAAGCCGATGCTCATCGTTGCTGTGACCGAGGACCTGGTGAAGCGCGGGCTCAACGCGGGAGAATTCGTGCGGCAGGCGGCGGCGCTAGTCGGCGGCAGCGGTGGCGGCAGGCCGGTGCTCGCGCAAGCGGGCGGCAAGGATCCAGAGAAATTACCCGAAGCTATGGCGTCTATTGTTGATCTGGTAAAACAAAAGTTGAGTTAAAAGTCAAGCGGCTGTCTGGTGACTCGAGACAGCCGCTTTTGATATTTCCTTAGTAATTTATTCGTTTTCCGGCAGCCAACAGCACAGCACAAGTTCCTTGGCAGCCTTCACTTCATCCAGGCGACTGACGGGGGTGTTGTGCGGGGCGTTCTTCAGCAGTTCCGGATCAGTGCGTGCTTCCTCTGCGATCTTAAGCAGCGCATCTGCGAAAGCGTCGAGAGTCTGTTTGCTTTCCGTCTCGGTCGGTTCGATCATCAGCGCTTCATGGACGATCAACGGGAAGTAGTTTGTGGGCGGGTGGAAATCATAATCCATCAAGCGCTTGGCGATATCCAGCGCGTGAATGTCCGGCACATCCGGCCAGACACCTTCAACCACGAACTCGTGCATACAGGTCCGGTTATAAGGTAGCGTGAATTTGCCACGAACTTTTGAAAGTAAATAATTGGCGTTCAGCACGGCGTATTCCGATATCCGGCGCAAACCATCTGATCCATTCATCCTGATGTATGTGTAAGCCCGCACAAGCATCCCAAACTGACCGTAAAAGGTTTTAACCCGTCCGATCGACATGGGAGGGGTAATGAAACCATACAGCGGAGGAAGGTCTTCTGTACCGGGTTCAATGATGCCCACGACCGGTGCAGGGAGGAAATCAGCCAATTGCGAGGT